>JAYFSB010000312.1:0-3339 GCA_040946865.1 Burkholderia sp. | reverse complement strand
AACTTCGTTCATGATCGATTCGCTTCGCAGGCTTGACGACATCACGAATGCAGACACTTGATCAGCATTGCCTTAACCCGTAATCGGCGAGTTTCTGCTCGGACGGGCGCAGTTGCGCGTGCAGCGCTTCGATTCGAGGGAGCATCGGCGGCTCGTAGCGGAAAAGCGAGATTGTAGTCTTGTGAAGGTATTGTAGAAAAGCTACAGAGAATTTTCGGTGCCTCTCGGTGCCTTTCTGTCCGGGAGTCGATCAGAATAAAAGTTTATACTAATAAATGAGCCATATATAGTAAGCATTATGCGACATCGATGAGCCGTCATACTGCGGCGCAAGATTACAGTTATGTGGTTTTTCTACGGGACTTTGTCCCGATCGGTCGGTCAACCCGGTCAGACTTTCCCACGATTCCAGCCGCCGGTGCCGCCGGCCACAGAGGAGCCGCCAGCATGGCCTCGCTACATTCTACCCTGCTCAACGTGACCGAGCGCGTGATCGCGCGCAGTCGGCCCACTCGCACCGCCTATCTCGATCGTATCGCCGCCGCCCAGGGCCGCTTCCCGGCGCGCGGCGCGCTGTCCTGCGCGAACCTCGCGCACGGCTTCGCCGGCATGGAAGGCAACGACAAGTTTGTGATCAAGGCGATTCGCAAGCCGAACATCGGCATCGTGTCCTCGTACAACGAGATGCTGTCGGCCCATGCGCCGTACTTGCACTATCCCGACATCATCAAGGCGGCAGCGCGCGAGAACGGCGGCGTGGCGCAGTTCGGGGGCGGCGTGCCGGCGATGTGCGACGGCGTCACGCAGGGCAATCCGGGCATGGAGCTGTCGTTGTTCTCGCGCGAGACGATCGCGATGAGCACCGTGATCGCGCTGACGCACAACATGTTCGACGCCGCGCTGTGCCTGGGCATCTGCGACAAGATCGTGCCGGGCCTGCTGATCGGCGCGCTGCAGTTCGGCCACCTGCCGACCATCTTCGTACCGGCCGGCCCCATGACGAGCGGCCTGTCGAACGACGACAAGGCCAAGATCCGCCAACAATTCGCCACCGGCCAGGTGGGCCGCGACGCGCTGCTTGAATCCGAATCGGCCGCCTACCATGGCCACGGCACCTGCACCTTCTACGGCACCGCCAACAGCAACCAGATGCTGATGGAGGTGATGGGCCTGCACCTGCCGAGCTCGGCCTTTATCCATCCGCATACGCCGCTGCGCGACGCGCTGACTGCGGCCGCCGCGCGCCGCGTGCTCGACCTCACCGTCGAGCGCGGTAACTACATGCCGATCGGTCATGTGGTCGACGAGAAGGCGGTGGTCAACGGCATCGTCGCGCTGCTGGCCACCGGCGGCTCGACCAACCACACCATGCACCTGGTGGCGATCGCGCGTGCGGCCGGCATCCTGATTGACTGGGACGATTTCGACCAGCTCTCGACGGTGGTGCCGCTACTGGCGAAGATCTACCCGAACGGCAAGGCCGACGTGAACCATTTCCACGCGGCGGGCGGAGTGGCCTTCCTGGTGCGCAACCTGCTCGAGGGCGGCCTGCTGCACGAGGACGTCAACACCGTGGCCGGCAAGGGTCTCGCGCACTACACCTTCGAACCCAAGCTGCTCGCTGGGAAGCTCGAATGGGTGCCGGGCGTGGCCGAGAGCGGCGACGCCAAGGTGCTACGCCCGATCGGCGAGCCGTTCGCGCCCGACGGCGGCCTGCGCCTGATGCAGGGGTGCCTGGGCCGCGGCGTGATCAAGATCTCGGCGGTAGCACCCGAGCACCGCAATGTGGTGGCACCGGCCATCGTGTTCGAATCGCAGGAGGCCGTGCAGGCTGCCTTCGACGCGGGCGAGCTTAAACGCGACTTCGTCGCCGTGGTGCGCTTTCAGGGTGCCCGCGCCAACGGCATGCCCGAGTTGCACCGTTTGACGCCGCTGCTCGGCGTGCTGCAAGATCAGGGTTTCCATGTTGCGCTTGTCACCGATGGCCGCATGTCAGGTGCCTCGGGCAAGGTGCCGGCGGTGATCCACGTCTCGCCCGAAGCGCTGCTCGACGGCCCGCTGGCCAAGGTTCGCACCGGCGACACCATCGTGATCGACGCGCAGGCCGGCGTACTCGACGTCGAGATCGACGCGAACGAATGGGTCGCGCGCGAGCTGGCGCGCCCGACGCACCAGGCTGACAACGAGGTCGGCTTCGGCCGCGAGCTGTTCGGCGTGTTCCGCGCTGCGGTGATGCCGGCCGAGGTGGGCACCTCAGTGTTCGGCGCGCTGGTCGGCGAGCCCGCGCGCGTCGGCGCAGGCGTGGCGCACTGAGCACGCACTGATATCCTCGCGAACCGCAACGAGACGAATCCAGTTACAGGAGAAGCAGCAGATGACGACGATCCACGACATCGTGAAACGCGGCCCGGTGATTCCGGTCCTCGCGTTCGAGACGGTCGAGCAGGGCGAGCACGTGTCGCGCGCGCTGCACGCGGGCGGCGTGAAGGTGCTGGAGATCACGCTGCGCACCGAGGCGGGTCTGCAGGCGATCGAGCGCGCCAGCCAGCTGGCCGACGATATCGTGGTCGGCGTGGGCACCATCACGCGTCCCGAGCATTGCGCCCTGGCCAAGAAAGCCGGCGCGCAGTTCGGCGTCTCGCCGGGCCTGACGCGGGACATGCACCAGGCCGCCAAAGACGCGGGCCTGCCGCTGTTGCCCGGCGTGATGACGCCGACCGACATCATCACCGCGCTCGAGCTCGGCTACGAGGTAGCGAAGTTCTTCCCGGCCCAGCAGGCCGGCAGCATCTCGATGCTGCAGGCCTTCCATGGCCCGTTCCCGACGCTGAAATTCTGCCCGACCGGCGGTATCAGCGTGCAAAGCGCACCCGACTTCCTCAAGCAGCCGAACGTGGTCTGCGTCGGCGGCTCGTGGCTGACACCGAAGGCGGCGCTGGCTGCGCAGGACTGGGCTGAGGTCGCGCGCCTCGCGCAGGCGGCCAGCCAGCTGCCGCGCTGAGCGCTCACGCGTATTCCGCGCGCGGGGCTGGGGTGGCGCGAAGCCTGCGGCGGCCGTGCGTAGTGCCGCTTGCCTGTGCCGATGCGGCCTGCCGCGTGATCATCACGTCAGGCCGCATCGGCACAGGCCGCCTGTCCCTAGTCCCGCTTTCCCGGCTCACCAGCGAGCCGTGGCCCCCTGCCGCTCCTTTCCCGCTCCCCCTAAGACAGGGTTCACATTTGCGACTGACCCAAACGCGCAGGCAAGCGATGCAAACCTGCCTAGGTCGATCAGTCGTAATTCGACCATCATGAGCGTTGGGCGGTTTCTGCGGTCGCCGGTGGGGCGAAAGCAAGCCG
>JAYFSB010000311.1:0-3347 GCA_040946865.1 Burkholderia sp. | reverse complement strand
CATCGACGCCTCGGCCGGTTTCGACGAACACCAGCGCCCCTCGGTCAACATCCGCCTCGACGCGGCGGGTGGCCGCGTGGTGCGCGCCGTGTCGCGCGAGAACATCGGTAAGCCAATGGCGATGGTGTTGTTTGAGAAGAGCAAGGGTGAGGTGCTGACCGTCGCGACCATCCAGTCCGAGCTCGGCGATCGCTTCCAGATCACCGGCCAGCCGACCCCGCAGGCCGCCACCGACCTAGCTCTGCTACTGCGTGCCGGCTCGCTGGCCGCGCCGATGGACATCATCGAGGAACGCACCATCGGCCCGAGCCTAGGCGTCGACAACATCCGCATGGGCGTACACTCGGTGATCTGGGGCTTCGTCGCGATCGCGGTGTTCATGATCGCCTACTACATGCTGTTCGGCGCGGTCTCGGTAATCGGCCTGTCGGTCAACCTGCTGCTGTTGGTGGCCGCACTGTCGATGATGCAGGCCACCCTGACCCTGCCGGGCATCGCCGCCATCGCGTTGGCGCTGGGCATGGCGATCGACTCGAACGTGCTGATCAACGAGCGGATCCGCGAGGAGCTGCGCAGCGGCTCGGCACCGCAGGTCGCGATTCAGCAGGGTTACGCGCACGCCTGGGCGACTATCCTCGACTCGAACGTTACCACCCTGATCGCTGGCCTCGCGCTGCTCACCTTCGGTTCGGGCCCGGTGCGCGCGTTCGCGATCGTACACTGCATAGGCATCCTGACCTCGATGTTCTCGGCGGTGTTCTTCTCGCGCGGCCTGATCAACCTCTGGTACGGCGGCCGCAAAAAGCTCAAGTCGGTGGCGATCGGCCAGGTCTGGAAGCCGGTCGCGGCCGGCGCGGACAGCCAGGCCTTCCTCAACACCGATACCGCGAAGGCGGCCCGTCTGGCCGCTGCCAAGGGTATCAAGGCAACGGCGGGCAAGGGTGACGCGAAGCCGATCGCGCGCCGCCGCTCTGGCCCCGGCGTGCCGCCGAAGACGCCGGGCTCGTCCAACTAAGCGCCGGAGAACGCACATGGAATTTTTCCGCATTCGCAAAGACATCCCGTTCATGCGGCACGCGTTGGTATTCAACGTGATCTCGCTGGTGACCTTCCTGGCCGCCGTATTCTTCCTCGTACATCGCGGCCTGCATCTGTCGGTCGAGTTCACGGGCGGCACGGTGCTCGAGGTGCAGTACCAGCAGGCCGCCGAACTCGAGCCGGTGCGCGCCACGCTCGGCAAGCTCGGCTACGGCGACGCGCAGGTGCAGAGCTTCGGCACCTCGCGCAACGTGCTGATTCGCCTGGCGCTGAAGCTGGGCCTGACCTCGGCCCAGCAGAGCGACCAGGTGATGGCGTGGCTCAAGGCGCAAAACGCCGACGTGCAGCTGCAGCGCGTAGAGTTCGTGGGCCCGCAGGTCAGCAAGGAACTCGCCACCGACGGCTTGCTCGCGTTGACCTGCGTGGTGATCGGCATCGTGATCTACCTGTCGTTCCGCTTCGAGTGGAAATACGCGGTGGCGGGCATCATCGCCAACCTGCACGATGTGGTGATCATTCTCGGCTTCTTCGCCCTATTTCAGTGGGAGTTCTCGCTGTCGGTGCTAGCCGCCGTGCTGGCCGTGCTCGGTTACTCGGTCAACGAGTCGGTGGTGATCTTCGACCGGATCCGCGAGATCTTCCGCCGCAAGCGCAAGATGACGGTCCAGGAGGTGATCAACCACGCGATCACCAGCACCATGTCGCGAACCATCATCACCCACACCTCGACCGAAATGATGGTGCTGTCGATGTTTTTCTTCGGCGGCCCGACTCTGCACTACTTCGCGCTCGCGCTGACGGTCGGCATCATGTTCGGCATCTACTCGTCGGTGTTCGTGGCGGGCTCGCTGGCGATGTGGCTCGGCATCCACCGCGAGGACCTGATCCGCGAGAAGAAGGGCGCGCACGATCCGAACGATCCAAATGCCGGCGCGCAGGTCTGATCGACTGTAAGCGATCGATAAACCCGCTCTTACGGATTTGATGGCAGCGAGGTACACTTGGTATTTTCCTGCGAGCAGAAGATGCCATGGATTGGGATGTCCATGTCGAGGCGGCGGACCTTGCAGGCGTAAGTTGTCGTCGTACGCGATGGAGCACAGGCTTGCCGTACAGGCTTTGTATCAGGCAGGCGCGCCGGCGAATGCGAGACGAGAGAGGAGGCGCGCAAGCGTGCGGAGCCGAGCCCAGAACCAGCCTCGCCGTTCGTGGAAGGCACAGCGGTCGGTCACGCTGGTCCCCGGTCGACCACGACGCCAGGAGCGCCGACGTCGAGCTGCTGGACGCGTTGAGGAGGGCGGCATGTTCTGCTTCGACGAAAATCTGGCTCTCTTGAAACATAAGTGGGTTACGCGACATGTGGGTTGATCGTAAGCGATCGGTGAACCTGCCCCTTGCGGCATCGCGTCAGATCGGTTACTGCTCAGTCGCCCGGTTTTCTAACGGACTTACCGAGATTCCACGGTAGCAGCGCTTCGTGGTCGTCGGCCGTCTGCACAAGCGGCAGCGCCTTGAACAGGTCGATGAGGTACTGATACACGTCGACGCTATTCGCCTTCGCCGTCTCGATCAGCGAGTACAGGTTCAGGCTCGCCTTCACACCGGCCACCGTGTCGCTGAATAGCCAGTTCTTTGCCTCTGTTGCATTTCGAGTGGGTGCTACTACATTGCCCGATTTGCACGTGAGCGACGGTAATCATGCATAGCAAGTTATTCGAGACGGCTTTGGGTATCAGCGATCCGTGGTTCGTGAACGGCATCGATTTCGATGCGGCTGCGAAGCGGTTGACGGTCAATATCGATTTCGTTGCCGGCACTTGAACTTTTTCTAGCACGACTGCTTTCTCGAAGTGCGCACGCCTCGCATCAAGCTGCCTGACGGCCGCGTGGCGCTCGTCGAGCCCGAGTGGGCCAGCAAAGCTCAAGGGCTTCACGCTGCTGTTCGAGGCAATGGTGCTGATGCTCGCTCAGCAGATGTCGTTCACCGCAGTCGCCCGTACCGTCGGCGAGTCCTGGCATCGGGGTGAACGCCAGTTGCAAACGCTATGTCGAACTCGCGCTCGCCGAGATCGTCCTGTCTGACATGACGAGCATTACCGTCGACGAAACGTCCTACCAGCGCCGACACAACTACCTGACGCTCATGGCTGATGCGCTCGAACGCAAAGTCCTGTTCGTGACCAAAGGCAAGGATGCTGCGACGATCGAAGCGTTCGTCGCAAGCCATGCGCAAGCATGGGGGAGAGCCCGAGCAGATCACGTCGGTCAGCATTGACATGTCGCCCGCGTTCATCAAAGGCGTCGAGACG
>JAYFSB010000310.1:0-3363 GCA_040946865.1 Burkholderia sp. | reverse complement strand
CACCCAAAGCGCGCGACTTCACGAATCGGCGCACGCGTCGCAATGGCGTAGTCAACGAGGTGGCGCGCCGCAAGAACTGCAACAAGTCGAGGATTCGGGTTCGCGAAGAATGCGAACCGTGCCTTCGTCGCCCTGGCGCTGGCCAACGTTTATCTGTGCCGCGCACGATTGATGGCACAAGTGCGTCCGTAATGGGCGAGAACTGGTCCTGTGGGGCCCGCCGACCATCTGAATGGCACCCCACAGGACGACCGAAAACAAACCAGGACAACTTCGTTCATGATCGATTCGATTCGCAGGCTTGACGACATCACGAATGCAGACACTTGTTCAGCATTGCCTTAATGCGATTGAAGAATCATTCGACCAGGTTGCGTGTACGGTAGAGCACACGGTTGTAGCGGCGTTTTGTCTTGCGATTCGAACGCGGGGGAATCACGACCTTTGCACGAGTTGCCCGAATTCGTTGCACGAAGTGGTCAGCATCGTAGCCATTGTCTGTGATAACCGCTTTGGTGTGCAGATGCGCGACCAGTTGCGCCGCGCACGAGATGTCGGCGACCTGTCTTTCAGTGACGATCAGTCGCAACGGGCGACCCTTCGAATCCATCGCCAAATGCAGTTTGGTGCTCAGTCCGCCTCGGGAAGGTCCGAGCACTTGCGGCCCACTTTTTTAAGGCCCCGACCGAATGCTGGTGCGCTTGCACGATCGTCGAATCGATAAGAATGTGCCCGATTTCCGTCTCGCCTGCCAAAGCATTCGCCACCCGCGGCCAGACACCCTGGCTTTGCCAGCGCGAGAAACGGATATATACCGTATGCTATTGGCCGAATTCCGCGGGAAGATCGCGCCATGGACTGCCAGTTCGGGCAATCCACCGCACCGCTTCGAGGAACCAGCGATTGTTGAATGCCGTTCGGCCACGGTCGCCTATCCTTGCCCGGCAGGATAGCTTAGACCTTGTTCCATACTTCGTCGCTCAGTAAGGTTCGTACCATCCTGTCTCGTTGTGCAAAAGACCGGATATAAACACATTTTTTCAAATGTAAACATATCCTAGACACACTGGCTCTGACGCTTTCAATTTCCTATGCGTCGAGCATGCACTACTTCGGCGACATCGACCCACGCAACGTTATCGACCAGACCCAGGTGCTAAACCACTGGTAGCTCGCGCCCTTGCAGCTTGCTGCAACTTCGTCGCGACGCACAATCCATTACTTCGTAATACGCGAGGCCGGCGTGCGCTTCAACGATTTCAGCACGTTCTGGCGCGCGAATCGACACGGCGCACTGAAACAGAGGAAGAACGCAGCTGGGGAACAGCATCGCCGTCGCCGCTCAGGCAGCGGTGACCGTCACCGACTTCGTGACAAGGTAGGACTCGAGCGCTTCCGGGCCGCCTTCCGAACCGTAGCCCGAATCCTTCACGCCGCCGAACGGCATTTCCGGCCAGGACGTAGCCGGCTGGTTGATCCACAGCATGCCAACCTCGAGACGCTGTGTCAGCAGGTGCACGTTCTTCAACGCGCGCGTGAAGGCATAACCGGCCAGGCCATAAGGCAGGCGGTTGGCTTCGGTGATCGCGTCCTCAAGCGAGTCGAAGCCGCGAATCGCCGCGATCGGGCCGAACGGCTCGTTGTTAAACACATCAGCCTCGAGCGGCACGTCGGTCAGCACAGTCGGCGCGAAGAAGTTGCCTTCGCTGCCGATCCGCTCGCCGCCGGTGGCCACCGTCGCGCCGGTTTTGCGCGCGTCGGCCACCACCTTCTCCATCGCGCTCAGGCGGCGCGAGTTCGCCAGCGGGCCCAGATTGGTGCCGAGCGCGAGGCCGTCGCCGACCTTCAGGTTTTCGGCCTGTTTGACCAGCGCCTCGGAGAAGTCCTTGCGCACGCTGTTATGGACCAGGAAGCGCGTCGGCGAGATGCAGACCTGGCCTGCGTTGCGGAACTTCGCGCCGCCAGCGGCTTTAGCCACGAGATCGAGGTCGGCATCCTCGGCGACGATCACCGGCGCGTGGCCGCCCAGCTCCATAGTCGCGCGCTTCATGTGCTGGCCCGCCAGCGCGGCGAGCTGCTTGCCGACCAGCGTCGAACCCGTGAAGGTGATCTTGAGAATCACCGGATGCGGGATCAGGTAGTTCGAGATCTCGGCCGGATCGCCATAGACCAGACCCACCACGCCCGCCGGCACGCCCGCGTCGACGAAGGCGCGCAGCAGCTGCGCCGGCGAGGCCGGGGTTTCCTCGGGCGCCTTCACCAGAAACGAGCAGCCGGTGGCCAGTGCCGCGCTGAGCTTGCGCACCACTTGGTTGACCGGGAAGTTCCAGGGCGTGAAAGCCGCCACCGGGCCGACCGGTTCCTTGACCACGGTCTGCTGGACCGCCAGGTTACGCGGCGGCACGATCCGGCCATAGATGCGGCGGCCTTCGTCGGCGAACCATTCGATAATGTCGGCGGCCGACAGCACTTCGATCTTTGCTTCAACCAGCGGCTTGCCCTGCTCCTGCGTCATCAGCTGGGCGATCGTATCGGCGCGCTCACGCACCAGAGTCGCGGCCTTGCGCATCAGTGCCGCGCGATCGTAGGCCGTCACCTTGCGCCAGGTCTCGAAGCCGCGCTGGGCTGCCTCCAGCGCTCGATCCAGATCGGCAATGCCGGCATACGCGACCTTGCCGATCACCTTGCCCGCAACCGGGTTTAGCACGTCGATAGTCTTGCCGCTCGCGGCATCGCACCATTCTCCGTTGATGAGGAGCTGCGTATCCGTGTAAGTCGTACTCGTCATCTGGGTATCCACCTGATCGAGAAAAATAGGGGCAGAATCCGGGCACTGCTGCGGCATGCCACGCCGCTGAGGCGGCCTCGCGCCCGCGCAAGAGGTAAGCGTACAACGTCCGGAAAAAAGCTGCGTGACAGCGGATCGGCCGCTGATGAACGTGTGGCGGCCCGGTTTTTCTAGACACAGATTTGGGGTAAAATGTGTTATGGCAATGCTGATCAAGTCCACCCAAGTCCACCGTCCCCGTGGTCCAGCCGTTATAGATCGGTGGATATAACCCGAGCAAGGCAAACGAGAATGAAACAGCAAACGCGGGCGGTGGCGGCTGACGAAGGTGCAGGCTTCGAGACGAAGCGCAAACGTACGTGGCGCGATGAGTTGCTGGACGCAATGGAGTGGATCGTGCCGTGGGCGGCATTGTGTGTGCTGATCGAGCCGTACTACCCGAAACGGGGCAACGGACGCCCGCCGATTGGCCTGAAGCGCATGCTGCGGATTCATTTCAGGCAATGCTGATCAAGTGTCTGCATTCGCGATGTCGTCAAGCCTGCGAAGTGAATCGATCATGAACGAAGTTGTCC
>JAYFSB010000309.1:0-3394 GCA_040946865.1 Burkholderia sp. | reverse complement strand
ACTTCGTTCATGATCGATTCGCTTCGCAGTCTTGACGACATCACGAATGCAGACACTTGATCAGCATTGCCTTAACCCCACGACCATGCGCACCGTGCTATTTCTGATCGCCGGCAAGCTCGACTTCTCTAAGATCAACCCACATGTCGCCTAACCCATTCAAATTTCAAGAGAGCCAAGAAGTTCAAGTGCCAGTAACGCTTGCCAACGGTGTTGTGCACTGGATGGCCGCCGGCGATCTCTGGATGCGGGAAGCGACTGTCGGCAACGAAATCGATGGTTGACCGTCAACCGCGTCGCAGCCGCGTCGAAATCGATGCCGTTCACGAACCATGGATCACCGATACCCAAAGCCGTCTCGAACAACTTGCTATGCATGACTACCGTCGCTCACGTGCAAATCGGGCAATTTACCACCCACTCGAAATTCAATAGAGGCCTATTCCCCGGCGAGCCGGCTCGGCTGGATGGAGGACGTGCCCAAGGGCGTGGCGCTGTCGTGGAGCCGCAGCCGGTCTCGCTTCGAGGATACCTACGCGCGTGCCCTGATCCTGGAGACGCCCGAAGAGCGGCGCGCCATGGTGGCGTGTTTTGCGCGCTTCACCGCGTCGCTGCTGTCGATCAGCATCGACGACGATCCTTTCGGCACGGTTGCGGCCACCGAGCGGCTGCTCGGCTACTACATGGGCAGCTCGATCATGCATCTGCAAATCGCGCCACGGCGGATCGGGGTCGAGCCAATCGGGCATGTCGCGTTTTTCCACAGCCGTTTCGAGACGACGCTGTGGCCGATCGTGCTGCGCTGTCTGCGCGAGGCGCGGCTCTGCCGGGCGAAGTGCTGCGCCAACAAGCCCGGCGAGCAGGCGGGCGGCCTCGTGTTCGCGCGGCGCAATCCGGTAAGATCGGCGGTTTATCTCCTTGATCCGACCTTCAGCTCATGACCATCGTTTTCGAGACCGCTTCCCCCGCTCCCCAGGCTTCGGCGCTCGCGCCGCATCAGCTGGTGCCGCTCGAGGTGCCCGAGGCGGCGGCGCGCACGGGCGTTCGGCTGTGGCGGGTCGATTTCGTCTTCGGCGCGCCGCTCGACGCACCGGCCTACGCTTCGCTCGATGCTGCCGAACGGGCCCGCGCCGCGCGTTTCCTGCGCGCCGAAGACGCCACGCGCAGCGCGGCGACGCGCGCGGCCCTGCGTGAAGTGCTCGGAGTCGCGCTCGGCATGCTGCCGACTGCGCTGCGTTTCGTCACCGGTGAGGCAGGACGCCCGGCACTGGTACCGGATTGCGCGCCGGGCACCGCCTCGCTCGATTTCAATGTCTCGCATTCGGGCAGCCACGCGCTGATCGCCTGGAGCGCATCGACCCGCGTCGGCGTCGATGTCGAGGTGCCGCGCGAGGGTTTAGACTGGACACCGCTGAGCCAATCGGTGTTCGCGCCGGCCGACGAGGCCGCCGTGCTGGCCTGCGCGCCCGCCGAGCGGCGCGATGCCTTCTACCGTGTCTGGACCGCCAAGGAAGCGCTGCTGAAGGTGCTCGGCGTCGGTATCGCGGGCGGGCTCGAGGCGTTTTCGGTGCTCGATCCACAGCGGCCTGGCGAACTGGTGCTCCGCATCGTCGATCCTGCCGCGCCGGCCAGCGGCGTGGCGGCCTATACCGCCGCCTGGGTGGACGCGGTGCCGGGGCATCCGGCCTGCCTCGCCTGGCGGCCGCTCGCGGGCGAGTAGGGCGCAGCGCGGCTGACTGGCGGTTGGCGAGGGGTTGGCGAGGTGCCGATTCCTCGTCTGCGCTGGAGTTCCGGTCCGATTTCCGATGCGCTGTCGTCGAGTCTAGCTCCCGGCGCTGGCCTGCGGCACTGTGATGCTTCGTCGCGCCTGAGCTGAGCTTGTGTTGCTGCCGTCCGGGCAGTCTTCCGAGGCTCGCGACCTCCTGTCTTGTTTTCCTCCTGAAGCCTCTCCTCGCCTGGATTCACGCCGCCGCGCGGCGCGTTCGCGTCCACCCCGCCCTGCCTGCCGCGTTAGGCAGTGTTCACATTTACGACTAGCCCAAACGTGCAGGCAAGCGATGCAAACACGAGATAGCTCTCGGCAAGCTTGTCATATCGTGGTAAGTGACTCGGCATGGCCGTCGTAGACGCCAGCAAAGATCGACGCCAAAGTGGTGTCCATCATTTTCGAAGTGATCGACATCACTTTGTTAGACACAGAGAAACTGGGTAGTCGCAAAGGACGCCTGAACCATAGTCCTGAGTTCCGGCGTCGCATCGCAATCGCCGCGTGTGAGCCAGGTGTTTCAGTCGCTAAACTGGCCCGCGAGTATGGTCTGAATGCGAATCTGGCGTCCACCTGGCGGCACCGGTATCGTGCCGAGAAAGGGCCTCAGAGGTAACGCTGCTGCCAGTAACGGTCGTGGGCGATATGAGGCTGGAGGTCATCGCAGCGCCACCAATCAAACCGGAGATCGCGAAACCGGCCGTACCCGTTGGTACGATTGAAGTCCGGATCGAACGAGCGGTGGTCAAGGTCGACAGCGTTGTCGACCCCGATATGCTGCGAACCGTATTGTAGAGTCTGCGATCATGATCTTTTTGCCTACCGATACACGTATCTGGCTTGCGGCGGGCGTCACCGATATACGTTTCGGATTCCAGGGCTTGGCTGCGAAAGTACAGGCAGCGTCTGAAGAAAATCCGCTGGGTGGCCAACTATTCATCTTCCGTGGGTGCCGCGGCGATCTCGTCAAGATGACGTGGGCCACTGATAACGGGCTCTGGCTACTTGCAAAGCGATAGGAGCGAGGTCGGTTTGTCTTGGCGCAGGCCGACGGTGGCAAGATCCAGCTAACGAGCGCTCAGTTGTCGATGTTGCTTGAGGGCATCGATTGGCGACAGCCTCGACGCACCGTCGCGCTGGCGATGTTGTAACCTGCGCGCAAGGCTTATAAACATGCGACGCATGTCCGATCATGCGCCACTTCTTGATACCATTGCCGAGCCCCATGCCATGGTGCTCGAGCAGCTGGCATCGATCGAAGAACAACAAGCCTCGTTCGAGAAAATGGTGCAGGATCTTGCTGCGCGTGATCAGGAGATCGAACGCATGAAGGCGCTAATCGACAAGCTCAAACGCATACACTTCGGTCGCAAGTCTGAGCAACTCGATCGCCAGATCGAGAACCTCGAAACCCGGCTCGAGGAGCTGACGGTCGGGCGCGGCGCTGTCGATGTGCAGCATGCGAAGCCGGGCAAGGACAAGGCCGCGAGCAGCAAGGAACCCGATCCGGCCTGCCCGAAGTGCGGCACTGAGATGCCGATGCTCGGTGAGGACGTGTCCGAGCAACTTGCCCGTGTCGCGGCATTCTGCAGGCGGATGCCTACGCCGGCTTCGATCAACTGTACGCGA
>JAYFSB010000308.1:0-3404 GCA_040946865.1 Burkholderia sp. | reverse complement strand
ACGCATCGCGCCGCGTACGTTTGCGCTTCGTCTCGAAGCCTGCACCCTCGTCAGCCGCCACCGCCACCGCCAGCGTTGGCGTTGGCGTTGGCGTTGGCTGTTTCATTCTCGTTTGTCTTGCTCGGGTCATATCCACCTATCTATAACGGCTGGACCGTGGGGATGATGGACTTGATCAGCATTGCCTTAACGTACTTTAAATCCTATTTTCTGAGACTACTCAGTCCATGGCATAGACGTACCCCTAGAACGAGTTGGCTTTATCGGATAAAAAATACTCTCCACATCTTGGCGTCAAGTCTTCTTACTCTTTCTTTTTGCCAAGATTTTCTTGTTTGCTCCGTCCCATTGCCTCACTGTGAATACTTGGCACTCGTTCAAGATAGTCGCCACTCTGACCAGGCCACCGGGTAGGCTTCTAGGGGCTTTGCCGCCTTCGAGATCGTCAAGAGTGGTCTTATCAAAATCCGTAATTTCCAAGAGAGTCGGCAATGGGACTTCCAGGGCTTCCGCGATAGATTCCATGATCTTGAGCGAGGGGCTCACCTTGCCATTAGTAATGGTTAGATAGAAACGAAATTGACAGCCATGCCCGGCATAACAATTTATTTTTGGTTATGCCATGACTTTCAAGCAAGCGCAGGACGTTCGCAAAGAAAATCTGGTTGTACATATCGGCTTTGCCTTGAATTTGCAGATAAAATTTTTAGCCGCTAAAGTTTTTTTACGATAGCAAATAGTTTAACGTAAACTACGCTTTGTTCTATGAAATGATGGCGGCGTATTAGCCTAAACAAGTTCAAATTTATCAGTAATCTTACCAGTGATACTAAGGTACGGTATACACCTGGTGGTGATGCACGAGCCGTTTTTCCAATTGGAATAAATCAGTCTTGGCGTGATGCCGATGGCAAGAAGCAAGATAAGAGCAAATTTTTTCGCATAAAGTCTTGGGGCAAGACTGCCGAGAACGCCGGTAAGTACCTTGGGAAATGATCCAATGTATTTTTCGATGGATACGTCAAAAATATCTAACATGTGAAGGAGTGGCAAACGATTTATGGCACCGATTTCGTGGCTGACTACATCGAATACCTATATACAAAAGCGCTGGGTAATGGCGACAAATGCTCCGCCGAGTAAATCAGCGCCCCGGCTAGTGCCGGGGCGTGCCACCTAACCCGGAGAACCCGCATGGCAAAACCCTCACCCAAACGTAAAACCACCGTTGAAAAGACCGCCAACAAGGTAAGCGAGGTCAAGCAGGCAGCTTTGCTTAAGCACACGAAAGCACAGATCAAAGAACTACAGCTTTCGCTGTTTGACCTCGCGTCGTGGGCCGACGGCATGCGGGCTATGCCTAACGACATTGCCCGCGCCGCTCTCTTCACGACCAGGAATAAGAAGACGCCCCGCGAAGTCCGGCAGCAGCATGTGATTTTCCATGTGCAAAAGAACGTTCTGATTACCTATACGGGGATCGAGCTGCGCGCCGACGACGACGATCTGGTTTGGCAGCAGGTTCTTGAGTACGCGAAACGCTCCCCGATCGGGACGCCGGTTTCCTTCACGTTCTACGTGCTTTGCACTGATCTTGGCTGTGGCCGATCAATGGCCGCTAACTATGACAAAGCCGAAGATTGCCTTACGCGGCTACAGGCGACCGCTATGCAGTTCAGTTCCGGCCGGATCGGCCGGCTTGAATCGGTGTCGCTGATCAACCGCTTTCGCGTCCTGGATCGAGGCAAGAAAACTTCCCGGTGCCAGATCGAGATCGTCGAGGAAATAGTCGTGCTGTTTGCCGGCGATCACTACCCAAAATTCGTATGGGAAAAGTACCGCGAACTGTCCCCTACTGCCCGTCGCATGTTCGACTACTTTGTGTCGCACAAGGATCCATTCCCCTTGAAGCTGGAAACGTTCCGGCTGATGTGTGGATCGGATTCAAGCCGAGTCAAGAAGTGGCGCGAGCAGACGGGCCAGGCGTGCGATGAATTGAGCAAGAGCGGGCTGGTGCAACTCTCATGGGTGCAAAGCGATGCGATCTTACTGCAAGCGATAGTCGTCCTGGTAGACATGCGACCAACAATGGGGGCTGCGGCTCCCGTTTTTCATTGACAGATGAGGGGTACGGCCAGGCCAGTGGAATTTTCGCGTGCGTGAAAACCGACTATGTGGTACTGCGCATCGAGCTTCGTGCCGAGTCTCGACCCCTACGAGCTTCCAGCGCCTTTCCGACGCTCACCGGTGGCGGGGGGATTCCCCTCGCCGCTTAGCTTGAGGAGGGGGGCCGGCAAGATTGCCAAGGCCGCCGCCATCCTGGGGCCTTGTGAGCGGTTTATGGACAAAAGTCGGTCCGGCCGTGACACTTGGGGGGCTGCGACATAGGCGCAGTGCTGACATTTTTGGGATATAGCAACTTTTTGGAGCCGGCCAGCTTCGCCGGCCGCTAGAAATGCACCAGGCAGGTGGCGAGTTATCCACACTTCATGTTGATAACCATGTTGACAAGCCAGTTTCATATAGACACTTGAGGGGCCGCACCTTAGACATATTAGGGGCGGGCACTTCGTTATTTCCATTAGCGTATCAACTGTTTACGATCGTTTTTCAGGCACGTTAACCTGTCTTTAACCGCTTTTAAAGCATTAAATATAAAAAGTTTTTTATAACAAAACCTGCTGAAAAATAAGCATGGCCCATAAACACTCGAGATGAAAGCAAGCCGAAAGGTTGACACCACCATTCTAAAACTCACCCGGCCGCAAACGGCCACCATTGAAGATCACCAGTGATCGGAAGGCCGTAAGGTTTTACTCAAAGAGGAAAGTGGCCGGGATTGAGAGCGAGAAAATCGCCCCTCAAGTGTCAAAGAAAAGCAGTGCAAACGTTGCGTATTATGGCAAATTGCCATTCAATAAACCTTGAAGTTCTGGCATTTTGCCAAGGTCAAATACCTGAGAACTTCTGATGATCGACACCCAAGAAAACCAACCCGTTACCACGGGTCTGGTAGACGACGATCACTGCCTTCTTACCTTCCCACCTTCTTACTTCGGCCAGCGTCTGATGATGTGCGGCGAGGCCCTTGTGTATGGCTGGCTGCGCCGGCTGTCCAAAGACTACAACGACTTGTTCTGACTCTAATATTGGTCCTTCGCCGGAAATCTAGACTTTTCCGCGCCCAGGAACCACGGGCGTGGTCACGTAAACGATCGGTTGAGTGAGGATCATTAAAACAACAATTTAGACGCTGAATCCTATTCAATAATATATAATTTATTCAATGTAATACAACTAAGTTAGTTTCTAGCTTTAGTGACAAAATTTTTTGGTTCTGCGCACATTTCCCCGAAAATTTCTACCTGGTGTATAAAAAACTATTATTATCATGCCATTAATAT
>JAYFSB010000307.1:0-3412 GCA_040946865.1 Burkholderia sp. | reverse complement strand
ACTTCGTTCATGATCGATTCGCTACGCAGGCTTGACGACATCGCGAATGCAGACACTTGATCAGCATTGCCTAAACAAATTTTTTCAAATGAAAACATACCCTAGCAGGGCCTCGATGCTACGCTTCCGCCCCGGCGGAGGCGCGCCGGCTCGCCTCGAGGCGGTGATCGAAGCCGGGTTCGTCACAGCGGCGGGCCGGCAGGGTAGAATAGTCGCCAACCTGTTAGATAGGCCGTTGCAAAAAGACGTCACGTTCCCGTCTTTTTTACCGAGGCTAGCTTTAGTTCCCGGCAAATAGGGTTGATTTTTCTGCTATTTCGTTTTTCTGCCGGGCTTTTTACAAACTGCGCCGGTCATCAGCGACTGCTTATCCAACAGGTCGTGCGATGCGCGTCACCGTTTCCTACAGGCGGCCGCGCCCAAGTCCGACCGCCCGATCGTGAATTTTTTTTCACACTTAGGGGCTTGTATGACTAACGCAGCAAACGTCGCAAAGAACCAGGCGTATGTAATCCCGCTCGAGCAGTTGAGGATGACCGATGTCGAGACCGTCGGGGGCAAGAATGCCTCCCTCGGCGAGATGATCAGCCAGCTTTCCGAAGCTGGCGTTCGCGTACCCACGGGTTTCGCGACCACGGCGCTGGCTTTCCACGACTTCCTCGCCCACCATGATCTCATCGAACGTATCGCGAAACGCCTCGAGTCGCTTTATATCAACGACGTGAAGGCGCTCGCCATCGCGGGTGCCGAGATTCGCAAGTGGATCGTCGAGACACCGCTGCAGCCGCGTCTCGAAGCTGAAATCCGTGAACAGTTTGTGGTGCTTTGCCAGAGCTCGCCCGAGGAACTGTCGTTCGCGGTTCGTTCCTCGGCCACCGCGGAAGACCTTCCCGACGCTTCGTTCGCCGGTCAGCAGGAGTCGTATCTCAACGCGGTGGGGATCGAGGACGTGCTCGACCGCATGAAGCACGTGTTCGCCTCGCTCTACAACGATCGCGCGATCTCCTATCGCGTCCACAAGGGCTTCACGCATGCCGAGGTCGCGCTGTCGGCCGGCGTGCAGCGCATGGTCCGCTCGGACGTAGGCGCGGCCGGCGTGATGTTCACGATTGACACCGAATCGGGCTTCAAGGACGCCGTGTTCGTCACCTCGAGCTACGGCCTGGGCGAGACCGTGGTGCACGGGTGCCGTGAACCCGGACGAGTTTTACGTCTTCAAGACCACGCTCGCGCAGGACAAGTACCCGATCATCCGCCGCTCGCTCGGCTCGAAGCTGATCAAGATGGAGTTCACGCAGCCGAGCGAGCCTGGCCGCGTGAAGACGATAGACGTGCCGGGCGAGCTACGCAACCGCTACTCGATCACCGACGACGATGTGATCGAGCTGGCACGTTATGCCGTGATCATTGAGAAGCACTACCAGCGTCCGATGGACATCGAGTGGGGCAAGGACGGCCGCGACGGCAAGATCTTCATCCTGCAGGCACGCCCGGAAACCGTGGAGAGTCAGTCCAGCGGCAAGGCCGAGCAGCGCTTCAAGCTAAAAGGGCAGTCGCAGGTGCTGGCCACCGGCCGCGCGATCGGCCAAAAGATCGGCACCGGCCCGGTGCGCGTAATCCAGGATCCGTCCGAAATGGAACGCGTGCAGCCCGGCGACGTGCTGGTGGCCAACATAACCGACCCGAACTGGGAGCCGGTGATGAATCGCACCTCGGCAATCGTCACGAATCGCGGCGGGCGGACCTGCCACGCGGCGATCATCGCACGCGAGCTGGGCGTACCGGCCGCGGTCGGCTGCGGTGACGCCACCGAGATCCTCAAGGACGGCGCACTGGTCACGGTGTCTTGCGCCGAGGGCGACGAGGGCAAGATCTACGACGGCCTGCTCGAAACCGAAGTGACCGAGGTCCAGCGCGGCGAACTGCCGTCAATCCCGGTCAAGATCATGATGAACGTCGGCAACCCGCAGCTCGCCTTCGACTTCTCGCAGTTGCCGAACGCCGGTGTCGGCCTGGCGCGCCTGGAGTTCATCATCAATAACAACATCGGCATGCACCCGAAGGCGATCCTCGAGTACCCGAACATCGATTTAGACCTCAAGAAAGCCGTCGAGAGCGTCGCGCGCGGCCATGCCTCGCCGCGTGCGTTTTACGTCGACAAGCTGACTGAGGGCATCGCCACGATCGGCGCGGCCTTCTATCCGAAGCCCGTGATCGTGCGCCTGTCCGACTTCAAGTCGAACGAGTACAAGCAGCTGATCGGCGGTTCGCGCTACGAGCCGGACGAGGAAAACCCAATGCTGGGCTTCCACGGTACCTCGCGCTACATCGCCGACGACTTCGCTCAGGCCTTCGAGATGGAATGCCTCGCGCTTAAGCGCGTGCGCGACGAGATGGGCCTGACCAACGTCGAGATCATGGTGCCCTTCGTGCGCACCGTGAAGCAGGGGGAGCGCGTGGTCGGCCTGCTGGCCAAGTACGGCCTGAAGCGCGGCGAGAACGGCCTGCGCCTGATCATGATGTGCGAGGTGCCCTCGAACGCGATCCTGGCCGAGCAGTTTCTGGAGCACTTCGACGGCTTCTCGATCGGCTCGAACGACCTGACCCAGCTCACGCTGGGCCTCGATCGCGACTCGGGCATGGAGCTGCTGGCGGCGGACTTCGACGAGCGCGACCCGGCCGTCAAGTTCATGCTCAAGCGTGCGATCGACACCTGCCGCAAGCTCGACAAATACGTCGGCATTTGCGGCCAGGGCCCGTCCGATCACCCGGACTTCGCGCAATGGCTGACCGAGGAAGGCATCCTGTCGATCTCGCTGAACCCCGACACGGTGATCGACACCTGGCAGGCGCTGGCCAAAACTCAGAACTAAGCCGCGGAATCAAGCCGCGTTTGACATCGGCCAGGGCTTCCGCATGAGCTATTGTCGAAAGTGGTGTACGGCGGGCAAATGGAATTTTGAGAAGGCGGTGGCGGTTTAGCTGAGAATGCTGCGTGTCCAGCAGGGTGTGTGACAGATGATCCGGCAGGCAGCTGAAGCGAAGCTTGCCGCTATGCTCGAGCAGTACAGCACCGTGAAATCGATCGAGGGCCGACGCGTACTTTGTGCGTAACGGCTACCTCTGCCCGAGCGCGAGATCGTCACGGCGGTTGGCCCGGTGAAGGTCAAAGTATCGAAGGTGCGGGACCGATCGGGCGCGGGCATCACCTTCAATTAAAGCAATGCTGATCAAGTCCACCGTCCCCATAGTCCAGCCGTTATAGATCGGTGGATATGACCCGAGCAAGGCAAACGAGGATGAAACAGCAAACGCTGGCGGTGGCAGCTGACGAGGGTGCAGTCTTCGAGACGAAGCGCAAACGTACGCGGCGCGATGCGTTGCTGGACACGATGGAGCGGATCGTGCCGTG
>JAYFSB010000306.1:0-3416 GCA_040946865.1 Burkholderia sp. | reverse complement strand
TGCCTTGCTCGGGTCATATCCACCGATCTATAACGGCTGAACCACGGGGACGGTGAACTTGATCAGCATTGCCTTAGAATCCCTGTTCCGCACGGCTAAGTACCCTCCCGAATTCCCAGCGCACCGCTTTGCAGACCTGGACGCCGGCAGGCAATGGGCGATGCGCTTCGTGCATTGGTACCAAAATGAGCATCGGCACAGCGGCATGCCGGTGAAGACATCGCGATCCTCGCACCCGGCACGAAGCTCTACCAGGCCGCTCGTGAGCGGCATCCGGCGCGCTGGTCGGGCCAGACGCGCAACTGGACGCCTACCGGTTCCGTCGCGCTCAATCCCGAGCGCGATGCCATCGTCAACGAAGTCGGAATCAGGGGTCATAAACAGGCTCACGTTGCATGACAGAGGCGACAACTACCTTGACGCGTACCGGAGATCGGCGAGCAAGTTGCACATGGAAGTGAAGCACGGTGCGGCAATATGCGCGCTTCAAGTACGCATGCCGGCATTGCGAGAAGCGCGACGTGAAGACGCTGGTCATGCCGGCACAACCGTTGCCGGGCGCGAGCGCCGACGCGTCGATGATCACGGCACACTGGCGCGCTGGATTATCGGCCCCGCCGAAGAACTTCACGACACCCGACTGTATGACGCGCTCAAGAGCGTCCTGCTAAGTCAGTTGCAGATCCACGGTGACGAAACGACCCTGAAGGAACTGAACCGGAAAGCGCAGGACGGTTCGTTCATGTGGGTGTACCGTAGCGCAGCGAACAGCGAACAGCCGATCGTGCTGTTCGACTATCAGACCGGGTGCGTCGCAGACCATCCGCAAGCCTTCATGGAAAACTATGCGAGTAGCCTCATGTCCGAGGCTAGCTGGCATGGCGCATGCGTGGAGGATGTTTGTGGACGCGGCCAAGAGACTCAAGGGTACCTCGCATCGAGCGAGCACTCGAGTTCTTCCAAGCACTGTACAAGGTCGAGACGCTCCCCGGGCAAACGCGCCCCGAAGGGCAGACGCTGGTCGAATACCGGCATCAGTTGAGACAGCAGCACAGCGTGCCGCTGCTGAACGCCTTGAAGGCCCGGCTCGACGAGATGGTGCCGAAGGTACTGCCGACGAGCTTGCTCGGCGAAGCCATCGGCTACAGCCGACGGCAGTGGCCGTACTTGAGTCGCTATGTCGAGGACGGAAGCTGGCCGATAGATAATAATATCAACCAGAAGAAAGTAGTGGCTGTTCAGCGACACGCCGGCCGGCGCAATGGTCTATAGCCCTTGATGCTTACATGCCGCGCCAGCGGTGTCGAACTGCACGCGTGGCGGATGCATGTGCTGAGCGGGCTGCCACAGCAACCAGCGGATGCCGACATTAGCGATTTGCTGCCGTTCAACTACGCGAAGCGACAAGCAGCGACGACGAACGTGAGCTGACGGCGCGAGCGCACGCCGACCATTAGATCGGCGCGTTTCCCCTGAACCCGAGCGCAGACATTGCCGGTCGATCTCGACCGCGACCGCTGCGATATGGCTATGCTCGCCAGTCAATTGCGAGTGATTTTCCTTCCGGTGTGCTGAAATTAGCGCTTACGCTCAATTTATGCAACAACGCCATTCAATGCGCAAAAGAAGTGCAATGAACAGCCGCTTGCTTTCCATTGATTTGAAGTATTGATTACCACCGGCGATTACCACCGGCTTTCGGCATTGCGAATCAGCGGGGGCGATGCGATGATGGCGCAGTGCATTGCGTATTCCGGTCGAATCCGCGGTGCACCCAGGTCCTGATCGCCCATCCCCGCTCCGAAGGAGTGCACGCTTGCGTCTCTTGCCAGTTCTCACGCTGACCGTCGCGGTGCTGCTGTCCGCCTGCGCCGGTTCCGGCACGCCCCGCCAGAGTACTCTGGTAGCCGCGCTGCGGCCGCCCCGCTACATCTGCCAGGATTGCGCGATGGACTTCATCGTCAGCGCGATCCATCCGCCGCGCCACGGGCTGATGCTCGCGCGTGGCGGTTTTATGACGCCGCAGACCACGTGGATCGTGGTCGACTACGACCAGCAGCGCATCTCGCGGGTGATCACCGCCGCCTCGCAGGACGCGGCGGGCAACTTCATGCTGAGCCCGGTGGCCGGCGACGCGGCCGCGCTCAACAGCGCCGACCTGGCCGGGATTCGCTCGGATGCCGACGATGTCTGGGCCGTGCGGGGCACCATGCGCTCGAAGTCGGCCACCGACGTGACCTGGAGCCTCTACCTGCTCGACGGCGGAGCGGTGCGCCACGAGTTTGGCATCGGGCTGCCCGGCGACAAGGCCGCCAAGCTGGCCGCGCGGATCGATACGGTGGTGGAGCAGCGCTTCGGCCACTGAGCGGCCACCGAGCAGGCGGCAAAGGCCGGGCTCGCTCGCCCGCGCGGCTCGCCTGGTTCGATAATCAGCTTCAGGTAGCACTCGCCGGCCGCGGCGAGGCGTTGCTCGACCCGCGCCCTAATTTATGTTTACATTAAAAAAATGTGTTTATATTCTGTCTTTTTTGCAATGAGACAGGATGGTACGAACGTTACTGAGCGACGAAATACGGAACAAAGTCCAAGCTATCCTGCCGGGCAAGGATAGGCGACCGTGGCCGAACGGCATCCAGCAATCGCTGGTGCCTCGAAGCGAGGCTGTGGATTGCCCGAACCGGCAGTCCATGGCGCGATCTTCCCGTGGAATTCGGTTGATGGCATACGGTATATATCGGTTTCTCGCGCTGGCGAAGCAAGGGTGTCTGGCCGCGGATGGCGAATGCTTTGGCAGGCGAGACGGAAATCGAGCACATCCTTATGTCTCTGCTGAATTTCGAGTGGGTGGTAAATTGCCCGATTTGCACGTGAGCGAGGGTAGTCATGCATAGCAAGTTGTTCGAGACAGCTTTGGGTATCAGCGATCCGTGGTTCGTGAACGGCATTGATTTCGACGCGACTGCGAAGCGGTTGACGGTCAACATCGATGTCGTTGCCGGCAGTCGCTTCCCGCATCCAGAGATGCGCCAGCGGCTATCCCGTGTACGATACCGTTGGCAAGCGCTGCCGGCACTTGAACTTCTTCCAGCGGCGACTGCTACCTCGACGTGCGCACGCCTCGCATCAAGCTGCCTAACGGCAGCGTGGCGCTCGTCGAGCCCAAGTGGACCGCGGCAAGCTCAAGGGCCTCACGCTGCTGTTCGACATGACGAGCATTGCCGTCGACGAAACATCCTACCAGTGCGGACACAATTACCTGACGCTCGTGGCGGATGCGCTCGAACGCAAAGTCGTGTTCGTGACCGAAGGCAAGGATGCTACGACGATCGAAGCGTTCGTCGCAAGCATGGGGGAGAGCCCGAGCAGATCACGTCGGTCAGCATTGACATGTCGCCCGCGTTCATCAAAGGCGTCGA
>JAYFSB010000305.1:0-3423 GCA_040946865.1 Burkholderia sp. | reverse complement strand
CCCCCCCCCCCCCCCCCCCCCCCCCCCCCCCCCCCCCCCCCCCCCCCCCCCCCCCCCCCCCCCCCCCCCCCCACGGCCGGGCTTGACCGGTGCACGTGCTGTCCAAGCCCGGGTGAAACGGGTCGTGGACATCTTTCCGTGCCGGGGGGTGTCGATCGATTCGGCCCGATTTCGCGCAAACTGTATCGAAGGTCGCGGTGGTCAGATGCTGCGGCCGCGCCGACCGATGCCTGCGCCTGCGTGATCGATCCATGACTGAATCTGCCCGGCACGGAACCGGCGATGTCGGTCTGCCCGGCACCGCCCAGGCAGGAGCAAGGAGCACGCGCATGAAGCGCATCATCTTCGCCGCGGACCTGCTGGCCGGTCTCGCGGACATCCCGGCGGCCCAGGTCGCGCAGCTGACCGTCGAAGAAATCGATACCGACGCGTACAGCTTCACGAGCTACCAGTGCGCGAACCAGGCGCTGCCGGTGCGCGTCGCTTACTGGCTGGCCAGCAACGGTCAGAGTTTCGCGCTGGTGCCGGTGAACGGCCGGCCGATGCTGTTCGTCGACACGCGGTTGGCCTCGAAGCGCGCGCTACCAGGCGGGCCGCTACCCTTGGGGGACCAAGGGCCCGGCCGCGACGCTAAGCGACGAGATCGCCGGCAGCGCGGCAGCGACGCTGCTGGCCGACTGCCAAGAGATCCGGGGTCGCCACCAGGGTCCTTGAGGCACAGGCTGGCGTCGTCACGGGCCAGTGCTACAATATCGCCCTTTCCGTCGGGGCTTGGCCGCACGGGGCCGCGTCGCGCGGCCCGTCGCAGCAGTTCCGTCATTCATTCCACCGCGTTGTTCGTGCGGCCACCGGCAATCGGCCCAGCCACACTCGAATTCCCGCCGCGCCATTTGAGCGAAACGCCAACCATGTCCGATTCAGCAGCCACGCCCGTCGACGCAACTTTCGATCAGTTCGGCCTCGCGCCCGACATTCTGAAGGCCATTGCGGAGCAGGGCTATACGAAGCCGACGCCGATCCAGGTCAAGGCGATTCCGGTCGTGCTGTCCGGGCGCGACATGATGGGTGCCGCACAGACGGGCACCGGCAAGACTGCCAGCTTCTCGCTGCCGATCATCCAGCGCCTCTTGCCGCAGGCCAACAGCAGCGCCTCGCCGGCGCGCCACCCCGTGCGTGCGCTGATCCTCACGCCGACGCGCGAACTGGCCGGCCAGGTGGCCGCCAACGTGCATTCCTGCGTGAAGCACACAGCGCTGCGCAGCGCTGTAGTGTTCGGCGGAATCGACATGAACCCGCAGATGGCTGAGCTGCGCCGCGGCGTCGAGATCCTAATCGCCACGCCGGGCCGTCTGCTCGACCACGTGCAGCAAAAGACGGCCAACCTCGGTCAGGTGCAGATGCTGGTGCTCGACGAGGCCGACCGGATGCTCGACATGGGCTTCCTGCCCGACCTGCAGCGGATCCTGAACCTGCTGCCCAAGCAGCGCCAGACCCTGCTGTTCTCGGCCACCTTCTCGCCCGAGATCAAGAAGCTGGCCTCGACCTACCTGAGCAATCCGCAGACCGTCGAAGTCGCGCGCAGCAATGCGACGGCCACCAATGTCACGCAGGTGATCTACGAGATCGCTGAAGGCGACAAGCAGGCGGCGGTGGTCAAGCTGATCCGTGATCGCTCGCTCAAGCAGGTGATCGTGTTCTGCAACAGCAAGATCGGCTCGAGCCGGCTGGCGCGCCAGCTCGAGCGCGACGGCGTGGTTACCACGGCGATCCACGGCGACCGTTCCCAGAACGAGCGCATGCAGGCGCTGGAGGCCTTCAAGCGCGGCGAGGTCGAGGCGCTGGTTGCCACCGACGTGGCCGCGCGCGGCCTGGACATCGCCGAGCTGCCGGCCGTGATCAACTTCGACCTGCCTTTCAATGCCGAGGATTACGTGCACCGCATCGGCCGGACCGGCCGTGCGGGTGCCTCTGGCGACGCGCTGTCGCTGTGCAGCCCGAGCGAGCGAAAGCAGCTGGCCGATATCGAGAGGCTGATCAAGCGCGACCTGCCGCTGCAGCCGTTCGCGATCGACGCACCGGTACGCGCGCGCCAGGAACGCGGCGAGTGTGGCGAGCGCACGCACCACCATCATTCGCGCCGCGAGGCACCGGTCGACGATTTTTTTCTGAAACCTTACGAGCCGTCGCCGAGCGTGTGCGAGCCCGAGGAAGCGACCAAGCAGCCGGCATCGAGCGAGAAGAAGTCGAAGCAGCCGCTGGCCGCGCTGCTAGGCGGTTTCGGCATGCCGCGCCGCACGTCTTCCTAGGCGAAACCTGGCTGAAAGCCTGGAAACGGGCGGATGCGAGAGCATCCGCCCGTTTCCATTTACGGCGAGCGGTGGCGGCAGGAAGAAGGCTTCGAGCGAGGTGCGCGCGGACAAGTGGCCAAACCCGAGCTCGAGATGATTAGCCGCGGCGAGCAGCACAGCCAGCGGTGCCGAGGCATCGAGCGCGTTGGCACCGGTCTGCTTGCTGAGCTTCTCGCTGTTTGCGTCGACCACCACGGGTACGTGCAGGTAGGCCGGCCTCGGCGCGTCGAGGCAATGCTGGAGATGGATCTGTCGGGCCGTCGAATCGAGCAGGTCGACGCGGCGCACCACGTGGTTGATGCTTGCGTCGCGATCGTCGCAAGCGACTCGGCATGGCCGTCGTAGACACCAGCAAAGATCGACGCCAAAGTGGTGTCCATCATTTTCGAAGTGATGGACACCACTTTGTTAGACACAGAGAAGCCGGGTAGCCGCAAAGGACGCCCGAACCATAGTCCTGAGTTCCGGCGTTGCATCGCAATCGCTCGCATGCGAGCCCGGTGTTTCAGTCACCAAACTGGCCCGCGAGCATGGTCCGAATGCGAATCTGGCGTTCACCTGGCGAGCACCCGTATCGTGTCGAGCAAAGGGCGTCAGAGGAAACGCTGCTGTCAGTGACGGTCGTGAGCGATATGATCTTCCGTGGGTGCCGCGGCGATCTCGTCAAGCTGCTGTGAGCCACTGATGACGGGCTCTGGCTGCTTGCAAAGCGATTGGAGCGAGGTCGGTTTATCTGGCCGCAGGCCGACGGTGGCAAGATCCATCTGACGAGCGCTCAGTTGTCGATGTTGCTCGAGGGCATCGATTGGCGACAGTCTCGGCGCACCGTCACGCTGGCGATGTTGTAACCCGCGCGCAACGCTTATAAACATGCGACGCATGTCCGATCATGCGCCACTTCCTGATACCGTTGCCGAGCTCCATGCCCTAGTGCTCGAGCAGCAGGTATCGATCGAATAACAACAAGCCTCGTTCGAGAAAATGGTGCAGGAGCTGGTTGCGCGTGATCAGGAGATCGAACGCCTGAAGGCGCTAATCGACAAGCTCAAACGCATGCACTTCGGTCGCAAGTTCG
>JAYFSB010000304.1:0-3480 GCA_040946865.1 Burkholderia sp. | reverse complement strand
TGATCCAGCGCCGCGTCCATATAAAGCGTGTTCCACAGCACGATCATGTTCACGACCAGACCGAGCGCGCTCAACTGGTCTTCCTGCCCTTCACGGTAGCGTTGGAACAAGTTCCCCGCGCTTGCCGTGGAAGACGTCGCGCGCCAGCAGCGCTGTGGCGACCTTCACCGAGATTAAGAGTTGCGGGCTTCGTCATCGATGAAGCTTAGCCATATGGATGGTCTTATCGATACGGTCGATTTCGGCGATCGCCTGGGCCAGCCGAGTTGGCCGCTCATCCACCTGCAAGGTGCGCATGATGCCCATCGCGGGCACCAGGCCGAGCTTGAGTGAGCTGATCAGGCTTCCCAATGCGGCGTCACGCGATTGAGGTTCGCACGTTGCCGCGCTAGGACGTTGAGTTCGCCCTAGTCGGCGTGGGGATCGATACGCCAGAAGCGCGTGCCGCCGATGTCGGCCAAGCGTGATCTGTGACGCCTCGTGGCGCTCGAAGGCGGCCTGCTCAGCGTCGCCTTCGAGCAGAGCCTTGCGATGCGAGGCGTGCAGCTCGTGCAGGTGTCCATAGGCATTCCGCGCCGTTCACCTCCGCGTCGCGTTGCGCACGGAAGATCAGGCCATCGAGCGCGTCATGCACCTCGACGGGGTGCGGTCGCTTCGCCGTTCGGCACCAGTCTGCTGCCTTGCGAGCTGACTCCCACCACGGCCCTTCCGCGCCGTGTCCTGCACGATGCCTTGCAGGGTTTCGGTGAGCGACCGCAAGTCGCCCAGCTTCCAATCCTTTAACCGATCCCATTGCTCGGCAGTGAATGCCTGACTCATGCCTCCCGCATTCGGGGTTTCGTTCAGCAAGTCAGCAAGCGCCTCCCGCGTGAGCGGTTCCGGGCGCGGTTTTCCGCCGTACTCGTACCAGCGGTAAAACTCCGTGAGCGCAGGCGACCGCCATCGACAACGCGACCGATGCTTTCCCGGAATGCGGGCTTCACCGGCTCGATTGATGCCGTGACGTAGTTGTCGTCGTCGCCTAACAGGAACGTTCCTAGTCTTAGGTTCATACGCGCCTCAAGGGATAGTCAAAACAAGGTTTCTGACATATCATATTGAGTGCACGCTTAGAATATCTGCGTCACGCAGACCCTTAAAATGAGCACAAAAAAAACGGCACGCGCTTTCGTGGGTGCCGTTCAAATGAAAGGTAAAAGCAGCCTCACAGCGCAATCATGGACCATGAAACAGCAATCTATATCTTATCACGGTGATGCGGGTACGCCCATAAAAACCGTGCACTTCGTCGCGAGGAACGCCAATGTCGAAGCCGATTGCTCTGGATCGTTGCGGGGCCATCACTGACGCGCTCCGCTTGTCGCCTCTCCCGGTTCGATTCCCCGGCAAGCCGGGAAACCGAACCGGGAGAGTTCTATGAAACCCCTTATCCACAGCGGAAACCGCGCCGCAATGCCTTCGGTCGCGCTGATCTGGCCGGACGCCGCCTATCGCAAGGCAAAAGACCTTCTCATTGAGCACAAGCTGTTCCGCATCACCTAGTACGATGAATTGGGGGACACTCGGCGACTGACCATCTGCAACCTCTGGCGCATCAAGCGCCTGCCGGACGCTTCGCTACGCACACTCGAATTCCGTTTGACCACAGGTGTATGGGAAGATGTGAGCACGCTCAGGACGGCTATCCAGTACCGGCGAAGAACGCCAAGAAAGAGATGTCGCCGCGGCGCGCCGCATGGCCTACCTGCTGATCGAGCGGTACATCAGGCGGCAGGGTGCCTACAACAACAAGCGCAAGACCTACGACTGGAAGCCGGGGCTGCTTGATTCCGACTCGATGATGGTGGGCGCTCGCGCCCTCCGGGCGGCTTTCTTTCAGCACTTTCTCGACCGAGAGGTGTATCGGCCATGCTCGCCATCGACTACCGGGACTCCGCCTTCCTACGGTATCTGAGATACGCCCGGCTACGTCCGGCGCTCGTCAAGGTCGCCACTGAACACCGCAACCTGTTGCCGTTGCTTTCTCCCGGCATCACCCCTGAGCAGTGGGGCCGCGACGACCTGTTTTCGCGCAAGCTGTGGGTCAGAGATGGCCGGAAGAGCGCGCACACTCGACCGCCGCCCCGTCAGGCTTGCGAAAGGGCAGGGGATTCAATGGCAGCAGAACGGGCACACTACCAGAGCTTTGAGGTCGCCGCCGCCGAAATTGCCAACGCAGCCCCAACGCCGCATGGCATTGAGCGGTGGTTCATTGCCCCCAAAGAATCAGCATAAGAGTACCCAAATGAGCGAGATCGAAGAACTCCGCGCCACACTGGCATCAACTCCCGACTGGGACAGTCTCAATGCCTACGAGATGACCAAACGCTGCTGCGCTGAACTCACCAAGCTCGGACAACGGCTACCCAAGCTGGATGAACATTCGGGACATCATCGGCAAGGGTAGCGCCAACGACATCAACCGGGGCAAAGAAGACTTCCGCCGCGCGCACGGCGACGCGCTGCGCAAGACATCCTCGGCTTCTGGACAGCCGCCATCTCTCTGGTGCGCGAAGAGAGTCGATGGGCAAGTAGCAGAGTGGCAGGCTCAAATCGAGCGGGCCGAGGCCGCCGTTGCCTATGCAGAGGCTGAGCGGGATCAGGCCGTTAGCCGTACCGAAGCCTTGCAGGGACAGATCGCCGATCTTCAAGAGGCAATGAACACCATCCAAGGCCGGGGTCGATACGGAACGCGCAGCACGGGAGCAGGCAGAGCGGATGTTCGAATCCAACCGGCAGGAACTGGCCGGACAGCGCGACGAGCTACGCGCGCCGTACTCGCCCATTTACAGCAGGAACTGAGCGACGCGATCACGCGCATCGAAGGCGTCGAAAAGCACTCGACGCTGGAGATCGACCGCGCCCGCACCGAGGCGAAGAACAAGATCGCCCCAGCATCGAAGTGAAAGCCAAGCGGGAGAGCACCGATTACACACGAACGGTTCATGGCCGGTATTGCAGGCTTCGGCCATCAACACCGCGCACAGACTGGTGGTTAGATCCGCAGCGCGCGGCGATCTCCAGCAGGATTTCCGGCAGATCGACACGCGGCATGCGAGCAATGAGGGCTCGTCTCAGAAAACGGAATTTAAAGTACGTTAAGGCAATGTTGATCAAGTCCCACCGTCCCCATGGCCCAGCCGTTATAGATCGGTGGACATGACCTGAGCAAGGCAAACGAGAATGAAACAGCCAACGCTGGCGGTAGCGGCTGACGAGGGTGCAGGCTTCGAGACGATGGAACGGATCGTGCCGTGAGCGGCATTGTGTGCGCTGATCGAGCCGTACTCTACCCGAAACGTGGCAACGGACGCCCGCCGATTGGCCTGGCGCGCATGCTGCAGATTCATTTCATTCAGCACGGGTTCAATCTGGCCGACCTTGCCTGCGAGGAAGCGCTGTACGACAGCACGCGCCTGTGCCGCTTCGTGGGCATCGACT
>JAYFSB010000303.1:0-3485 GCA_040946865.1 Burkholderia sp. | reverse complement strand
CCGATGAAGGACGTCGCCCGCATGATCCGCAGTCATGTCGACGGCATCGTCGCCTGGACCCAGACGCGTCAGACCAATGGCTTTCTGGAAGCCATCAACGAACTCTTCCAGGCCGCCAGGCGAAAGGCGCGCGGATACACCAACCTCACGACCATACGCACCGTGCTGTTTTTGATCGCCGGCAAGCTTGACTTCTCGAAAATCAACCCACATGTCGCGTAACCCACTCAAATTTCAAGAGAGCCATTATTTTTTTTCGGAGCCGTCTCGCCAGACCTAGCGGGAAGACGGCTTCAGTTGGCCTGGTAGACGCAGTGCAGCGCCTTCTTGGTGATCCGCTCCTCGTGCGGGTAGCCGAACGCGTTGTTGAGGTAGCGGATGCCGTCAAGCACCACCTCGCGGTTGACGTGGCTATGTCCGTAGAGATGCAAGTTGGGGCGGATCCGGCGCACCTGGGCCTCGATCAGGCTGCTACCGAGCACCGGATAGAGCATGCGGCGCGAGGCGGGGATATAGCCGGGCATCACGTCGATGCGCGGCAGGAAATGCGAAAAGCTGATGGTGGGCAGGCCACGCGGCAGCTCGTCGAGCGCATTGAGGCCGGTGAAATATTCGGCGACATGCCGGCTGGTCCAGCCCTGCGGCCAGCGGCAGGCATGGAAGTCCATCCAGGCGTCGCGCAGTTCCTGGCCCAGCACGCCGAAGGATTCGTCATACCAGCCCAGCAGCGGCACGATCGCCACGCCGTCCACCAGCTCGGCGCGCAGCGTCGCGCCGCTCGCCTCGGTCACCCGCCGCACCTGCTCGAACTTGTCCAGCGAGCTGGTGCCGGGCGGATCGCGCATCACCCACAGCTCATGGTTGCCCGGCACGAAGAACACGCGCCAGAAGCAGCTCGCGAAGGTGCTCAGGCAGCGCTCCAGCCGCTCGAGCGAATCGGATACGTCGCCGGCGAGGATCAGCACGTCGCGCTGGTAGTCACTGCGCGACAGTGACGCCACCCATTCGGCGTTGCCTTCGAAATCGACGTGGATATCGGACAGGGAGAAAATGCGCATCGCTTCGACGGTTTCCGCTTCATTCTGGGCCGGCGGGCCGGCGAAATCGGGACCTTATCACGGCCATGGAAGCTGCGTATGTCACGCCCCGCGCGGCTGCGGTGCTACAGCGGCGGCCTGCGCTGGCCTTTTTCCGCGTGCGGCGGCTCGACGCCCTCGCTACAAGCCTGAGCGACCCGCCCCGTTTTTTGGGACGGCTTTCTATCGTTGTCATCACATTTCCTCATTTCCGATTGTAAAACACAAATAATAATGATTATTATTATAAAATGTGAGCCGCCCATGCGAATCGCCTTTCCCGCCTATCCTTTGCTTATCAGCAGGACCGCGACCGATGCCCGATCCGATGATTCCCTCCCTTCCCTCGTCAGTCGGCCAGTTTCGCCCGCCCACGCCCTGGACCCGCTTCGCCGGTGCCGGCGCGCTGGTAGCGGTCGGCTACATGGATCCCGGCAACTGGGCCACGGCGCTGGCCGGCGGCGCGCAGTTCGGCTACCGGCTGCTAAGCGTGGTCACGCTAGCCAGCCTGATCGCAATGTTGCTGCAATGGGTGACGGCGCGCGTGGGCGTGGTCACCGGGCGTGATCTCGCCGAGCTGTCCCGCGAGCGACTGTCGCGGTGTGCCACGGTGCTGCTGTGGCTGGCCACGGAGACGGCCATCATCGCCTGCGACGTCGCCGAGGTGATGGGCTGCGCGGTGGCGCTGCAATTGCTGCTGCACGTGCCGCTGCTGACCGGCGTGCTACTCTCGGCGGTCGGTACCTTCGCAATGCTGGCGCTGCAGCAGCGCGGCCATCGCACGCTGGAAATCTGCGTGGCGGCGCTGATCCTGTTCGTCGCGCCGTGCTTCGTGGCCGAGGTGGCGCTGGCCCGGCCAGACTGGCTCGGCGTGCTCGGTGGCTTCGTGCCGTCCACCGAACTGGTGCGCAATGCCGGAATGGTCTGGCTGGCGGCCGGCATCGTCGGTGCGACCGTGATGCCGCACTGCTTCTACCTGCATTCGGCCCTGGTCAAGCGCCACGTGCCGGCCGGCGAGGATCGCGATGCGGCGATCGCCGACACCATGCGCGGCGTCAGCTACGACACCTTCGGCTCGCTCGGTTTCGCCTTCCTGGTCAACGCGGCCCTGCTGATTGTGGCCTCCGCGGTGTTCCACACTAGCGGCCATACCGATGTCGTCGAACTGGCCGACGCGCACCGCCTGCTCGCGCCGCTGGTCGGCACCAATTGGGCCAGCCTGCTGTTCGCCGCGGCACTGCTTGCCTGCGGGCTCAATTCGACGGTGACCGGCACGCTCGCAGGGCAGATCGTGATGGAGGGTTTCCTGAAGCTGCGTATCGGGCCGACCCGGCGCGTCCTGCTCACACGCGCGCTGGCGATCGGCCCGGCGCTGGTGGCCGTGATCGCATTTGGCGATCATGGTTCGGCGCAATTGCTGGTGGCCAGCCAGGTGGTGTTGAGCCTGCAGTTGCCGCTCGCCGTGATCCCGCTGGTCTGCTTTGCCGCCAATCCGGCCCTGATGGGGCGCTGGCGCATCCGCGGCTGGGTGCTGGCCGCGACCTGGGCCAGCACGGGGCTGATCCTTGCGCTCAATGTCGCGCTGCTGTGGCAGCTGTGGGGTACCTGACGAGGCCGGCAGCGCCTGCAGCCCGTTCCTCTTTCTGGCTCTCTTGAAATTTGAGTGGGTTAGGCGACATGTGGGTTGATCTTCGAGAAGTCGAGCTTGCCGGCGATCAGAAACAGTACGGTGCGCATGGTCATGAGGTTGGTGGATCCGCGCGCCTTTCGCTTGGCGGCCCGGAAGAGTCCGTTGATGGTTTCCAGGAAGCCGTTGGTCTGACGCGTCTGGGTCCAGGCGACGATGCCGTCGAAATAACTGTGGATCATGCGGGCGCCGTCCTTCATCGGATCGACCTTCAAGCGCATGACGTTCGTGCACCACATGCTCGAGCATGTCGCTGACGACGTTGATCTGCTTGCGATCGAGAATCTCCCGAAGTTGCTCGCGATAGCGCCACGCGCGGGCGATCCGCTTGGTCGTGACGTTCACGATCAGGGCCTCCAAGGTCGGCGCGTTGCGCGCCGGTCAGCCGGTCGCGATCCTTCAGCAGCGGCCATCGCAATCCCTTGAGTTCCGGATCGGTTCGCTGCTCGATTCGCCGCATTGGGTCTACGGCTTTCGACGCATGAGCGACGACGTGGAACTTGTCGAAGGTGATGCGAACATTCGGCAGGTTGGTCTCGACGCCTTTGATGAACGCGGGCGACATATCAATGCTGACCGACGTAATCCGCTCGGGCTCTCCTCCATGCTCGCGACGAACGCTACGATCGTCAGGTAGTTGTGTCCGCGCTGGTAGGATGTTTCGTCGACGGCAATGCTCGTCATGTTGGACAGGTCGATCTCGGCGAACGCGAGTTCGACAT
>JAYFSB010000302.1:0-3486 GCA_040946865.1 Burkholderia sp. | reverse complement strand
GCAGTGGTGCACGAACGTCATGCGCTCGAAGGTCGATCCGATGAAGGACGTCGCCCGCATGATCCGCAGTCATTTCGGCGGCATCGTTGACTGGACCCAGACGCGGCAGACCAACGGCTTCCTGGAAGCCATCAACGGACTCTTCCAGGCCACCAAGCGAAAGGCGCGCGGATCCCACCAATCTCACGACCATGCGCATCGCGCTGTTTCTGATCGCCGGCAAGCTCGACTTCTCGAAGATCAACCCACATATCGCGTAACCCACTCATTTTTTTCAAGAGAGCCACAAATTCCACGTGCTCATCATCTTGCCTCACACGCGTGCGAATGGGGGACCGGCCTTGCCGAGTCGCTTACCCTGATCAGGCGGCCAGCGGTTGCTGAGCCGGCGTGCTATCGGTTACCGGGACGCCGTCTTTAAACTCGATTCCACCGAGCTTCTCCGGTGCCCGGATCCTGCGCCATGACTGTTCAGCCGACTCGATCTGAACGCCAGGCTGAGAAACGTCGCACGCGCCACACAGCTGCGCGTGCGTTTGGTCCGATGCCGCACCGCCACGAACGTCGACTCGATCGGGTTGGTCGTGCGCAGATGATACTAGGTTCTGTTTACATTTGAAAAAATGTGTTTAGGCAATGCTGATCAAGTCCACACGTCCCCGTGTCCAGCCGTTATAGATAGGTGGATATGACCCGAGCAAGGCAAACGAAAATCAAACAGCAAACGCTGGCGGTGGCGGCTGACGAAGGTGCAGTCTTCGAGATGGCCATGACAAAGGTCTACAAGCCCTTGCTGTGGGGCAGCTCTCGCTGACCTATCCGCAGTATCTGACGATGCTGGTGCTGTGGGAAACCGACGACATCGCCGTCAAGAACATCGCCGCGCGCCTCAATCTCGATTCGGCCACGGTCACGCCGCTGCTCAAGCGGCTCGAGTCGCTCGGCTATCTCGAGCGGGTGCGAGGCACCGCGCTGCGCAAGGCCGCTCACTCGGTGCCGGTCGACATCTATTGCGCCATGCAGCAGACGCCCGAATTCCTCGGACAATTGCGCGAAAACCTGCGACAGCTGCGCGAGGCCTTGAAGGAACACAATGAGGAGTAAACTAAACGGTCGACCGATATCGCCGGCCTCATGGAAAAGTCATTGCACACTAATATTTTGTTCGATATATTTCTACTCGTGACTGGCGGGCAGATGCGATGCGGCAAGTCCGGACCGGTTTCCCTTCTCACCGAGATGAAAAGGAGTCAAGCATGCTCATGCTGTACAAGATGAGCGTCACCAGCATGGGCGACCGCGACGGCCGGGCAGTTTCGGAAGATAAAAAACTGGACGTGAAGCTGGCAGCGCCGCGCGAGCTGGGTGGCACGGGTGCCGAAGGCACCAATCTGGAGCAGAGCTATTCGCGGCCGGCTACTCGGCGGCCTGTTTCCTGAGCGCGATGAAGTTCGTGGCGGGCCAGACCAAGAAGTCGCTGCCGGCCGATACGACGGTGACGGGGCAAGTGGGCATCGGCCCGAAAACGACAAAAGGCTGGTTTGCGCTGGACGTCGAGCTGCGCGTCTTGCTGCCTGGCCTGGCACCCGAAGCGGCCAAGGCGCTGGTCGACAAGGCATACGAGGTGTGCCTATACGCGAACGCGACGCGCGACAACGTGCCGGTGCGGATCGTGATCGCCTGAGACTGAGGTCCGGTTCAGACTCGCGTGCCCGGCGAACACGAAGAATGCGCGGTAACCAAGGCGGTTGTCACGTTTTTTCGTTTGCGCGAGACTCGCGCAACAGCAGGAAGATCAGGAACGCATCACCTGGGTTGAAGCCGGAGCAGGCAATCAACGTGGGGTTATCCAGGCCGGCGCGCGATGTGCGGCGGCCTGGTCCAGCTTGCGGATGCGGAATTCGAGATCGTAGAGATCAGTAGCATCAGCCAGGTATGCATCGGCGCGTTCCTTGGCGATCTGTTCGGAAGACTTCGTCAGGAACAGAAACAGGTGGCTCAGCATATACATCATGATAGGACTCTCCAAATCAAGGGTAAGGGTTGTTGCTTAAGTGTTAACGCTTATTATAGGAAAAACCTTTAGCCCCGCCAAGCGTTTTAAAAATACCTGATCACCTTGTCGCGCCCTGGCGACAATGCTCTACAAAAAAGCCCCAGATTATCGTGCTCGCCTCAGGCCCGACCACAGCGTGGAAGGCACTGCCTCGTCGTCGCCGGCCAAGCGTGGCCCAGCTTGCCGACGTGGCAGACGCGCAGCACTGGCGTGCCATCGCGGCGGTAGTCGACCAGGCTCGCGTCGCCCATTTCCGTCTCGGTCCGCGTGACGCCGTGCCGGGCTCCGCCCGTCTCGACCATGTCGTTGAGCTGCAGGAATTCCGTAAGTAACTCGGCATGGCCGTCGTAGACGACAGCAAAGATCGACGCCAAAGTGGTGTCCATCATTTTCGACGTGATGGACACCACTTTGTTAGGCAGTATTCATATTGACGATTGGCTCAAACGCGCAGGCAAGCGATGCAAACACGAGATAGCTCTCGGCAAAGCTTGTCATATCGAGTGGAGGCGCGGCGAACATGTTTAATGCGATTGAAGAACCGTTCGACCAGGTTGCGTGTACGGTGGAGCACACGGTTGTAGCGGCGTTTTGTCTGGCGATTCGAACGAGGGGGAATCACGACCTTTGCACGGATGGCTCGAATTCGTTGCGCGAAGTGGTCAGCATCGTAGCTCTTGTCTGCGATAACCGCTCCGGTGCGCAAATGCTCGACCAGTTGCGCCACACACGAGATGTCGGCGACCTGTCCTTCAGTGACGATCAGTCGCAACGGACGACCCTTCGAATCCACCGCCAAATGCAGTTTGGTGCTCACCGCCTCGGGAAGGTCCGAGCGCTTGCGGCCCACTTTTTTTAAGGCCACGGCTGAATGCTGGTGCACTCGCACGATCGTCGAATTGATAAGGATGTGCTCGATTTCCGTCTCGCCTGCCAAAGCATTCGCCACCCGCGGCCAGACACCCTGGCTTCGCCAGCGCGAGAAACGGATATATACCGTATGCCATCGGCCGAATTCCGCGGGAAGATCGCGCCATGGACTGCCGGTTCGGGCAATCCACCGCACCGCTTCGAGGCACCAGCGATTGTTGGATGCCGTTTGGCCATGGTCGCCTTCCTTCCTTGCCCGGCAGGATAGCTTGGACTTTGTTCCATACTTTCTCGCTCAGTAACGTTCGTACCATACTGTCTCGTTACGCAAACGACAGGATATAAACACTAAATGTAAAGGCAATGCTGATCAAGTTCACCGTCCCCGTGGTCCAGCCGTTATAGATAGGTGGATATGACCCGAGCAAGGCAAACGAAAATGAAACAGCCAACGCTGGCGGTGGCGGCGGACGAAGGTGCAGGCTTCGAGACGAAGCGCAAACATACGCGGCGCGATGCGTTGCTGGACACGATGGAACGGATCGTGCCGTGGGCGGCAT
>JAYFSB010000301.1:0-3490 GCA_040946865.1 Burkholderia sp. | reverse complement strand
GCGTTTGCTGTTTCATTCTCGTTTGCCTTGCTCGGATCATATCCACCTATCTATAACGGCTGGACCACGGGGACGGTAAACTTGATCAGCATTGCCTTAACTCACTGCTACGTGCTCTACACCCCGCCGGGCGAGCGCTTCTTTTGCTTCGAGCCGGTCGATCACCCGATCCGCGCGCGGGTGTGTCCAAGTCGGTGGAAAAAGCGCCCGAAAAAGCCACTGAGACGGCGGGACACAGCGGGGCAAGCCGGCGCTGCGGGTAAAATACGCGCCATTCCTCAAACGACCCGCCGCGAAACATGTCCGCTCCGTTGACCTTCATCGATACGCTGCGCGCCGCCTGGCAGCGCACGAATTCCCTGCTCTGTGTCGGTCTCGATCCCGAGCCGACGCGCTTTCCCACCCAGTTCGCGAACCGTCCCGAGGCGATCTTCGATTTCTGCCGCGAGATCGTCGACGCGACCGCGCCCTATGCGAGCGTCTTCAAGACGCAGATCGCCTACTTCGCCGCGCATCGCGCCGAGGACCAGCTCGAGCGGCTGATCGCCCACATCCACCTGCAGCACCCGGACCTGCCCGTGATTCTCGACGCCAAGCGCAGCGACATCGGCAGCACCGCCGAGCAATACGCGCGCGAGGCCTTCGAACGCTACCGGGCCGACGCCGTGACTGTCAATCCCTATATGGGCTACGACTCGATCGAGCCCTATCTGGCCTACGAGGACAAGGGCGTGGTGGTGCTGTGCCGGACCTCGAACCCGGGCGGCTCGGACCTGCAGTTCCTCGAGACCGGCGGCCGCCCGCTCTACCAGGTGGTGGCCGAGCTGGCCGTCACGCGCTGGAATGCCAAGTCCGGCCGGCTCTCGCTGGTGGTCGGCGCAACCTTCCCGAAGGAGATCGAGATCGTGCGCGGCATCGTCGGCGAGATGCCGCTGCTGATTCCCGGCATCGGCGCTCAGGGCGGCGACGTGCAGACGACGGTGGCCGCCGGCCGCACGGCCGACGGCGGCATGATGATCAACTCCTCGCGCGCGATCCTCTACGCGAGCAGCTGTGAGGATTTCGCCGAGGTTGCCGCGCGCGTCGCGCAGACCACGCGCGACACCATCAACACGCATCGCTGATCTATAGCCGGCCGTGGATTGTTGGTAGATTCCCAGGCAGCGCCGACAGCAAAAAAATTGCGGATTCCGGTGATGGTGATCAGCCGTTTCGGCGGACGTGATCAGTGTGGAAGGTGGTGTTGTGCGGTCAATGAATTATAACTGGCTCTCTTGAAATTTGAGTGGGTTACGTGACATGTGGGTTGATTTTCGGGAAGTCAAACTTGCCGGCGATCAGAAACAGCATGGTGCGCATGGTCGTGAAGTTAGTGTATCCCGGGGCTGTGCCTTTCGCTTGGCAGCCTGGAAGAGTCCGTTGATGGCTTCCAGGAAGCCGTTGGTCTGACGCATCTGAGCCCAGGCAACGATACCGTCGAGATGACTACGGATCATGCGGTCGCCGTCCTTCATCGGATCGGCCTTCGAGCGCATGACGTTCGTGCACCAATTTCGCTGACGACGTTGACCTGCTTGCGATCGAGAATCTCCCGAAGTTGCTCGCGATAGCGCCACGCGCGGGTGGTCCGCTTGGTCGTGACGTTCACGATCAGTGCATCGAGATCGGCGCGTTGCGCAGCGGTCAGCCGGTCGCGATCCTTCAGCAGCGACCATCGCAATCCCTTGAGTTCCGGATCGGTTCGCTGCTCGATTCGCCGCATTAGGTCCACAGCTTTCGACGCATGAGCGACGACGTGGAACCGAAGGTGATGCGAGCATTCGGCGGGTTCGTCTCGACGCCTTTGATGAACGCGGGCGCATGTCAATGCTGACCGGCGTGATCTGCTCGGGCTCTCTCCCATGCTGGCGCATGGCCACGACGAACACTTCGATCGTCGCAGCATCCTTGCCATCGGTCATGAACACGACTTTGCGTTCGAGCGCATCAGCCACGAGCGTCAGGTAGTTGTGTCCGCGCTGGCAGGACGTTTCGGCGACGGGCAATGTTCGTTATGTCGGACAGGTCGATCTCGGCGCGCGCCACGCGACCGTCAGGCAGCTTGATGTGATTCGAGAAAGCAGTCCTGCGGGAAGAAGTTCGTAAGCGACTCGGCATGGCCGTCGTAGATACCAGCAAAGATCGACACCACTTTGTTAGACACAGAGCAGCCGGGTAGCCGCAAAGGACGCCCGAACCATAGTCCTGAGTTCCGGCGTCGCATAGCAATCGCCGCGTGTGAGCCAGGTGTTTCAGTCGCCAAACTGGCCCGCGAGCATGGTCCGAATGCGAATCTGGCGTTCACCCTGGTGGCACCGGTTTTGTGCCGAGCAAAGGGCGTCAGAGGCAACGCTGCTGCCAGTGACGGTCGTGAGCGATATAAGGCCGGAGGTCATCGCAGCGCCACCAATCAAACCGGAGATCGCGAAACTGGCCGTACCCGTTGGCACGATTGAAGTCCGGCTCGGACGACCGGTGGTCAAAGTCGACGGCGTTGTTAAGGAAATGCTGATCAAGTCCACCGTCCCCGTGGTCCAGCCGTTATAGATAGGTGGATATGACCCGAGCAAGGCAAACGAGAATGAAACAGCCAACGCTGGCGGTGGCGGCTGACGAGGGTGCAGGCTTCGAGGTGAAGCGCAAACGTACGCGGCGCGTCGAGAAAATGGTGCAGGAGCTGGCTGCGCGTGATCAGGAGATCGAACGCCTGAAGGCGCTAATCGACAAGCTCAAACGCATGCACTTCGGTCGCAAGATCGAGTTGCTCGAAACTCGGTTCGAGGATCTGACGGCCGGGCGCGGCGCTGTCGATGTGCAGCATGCGAAGACGGGCAAGGACAAAGCCGCGAGCAGCAAGGAACCCGATCCGGTCTGCCCGAGCTGCGGCCACATCGAACAGCCACCGATGCCAGGCCTGCCGATCGAGCACAGCATTGCCCATCCCAGCGCGCTCGCCGATATCGTCGTGTTGAAATTCGCGGATCATCAACTGCTATATCGGCAAGCGGAGATCGCTGCGCGCGACGGTGTGACGCTTAATTGTGCCAGCATGGGCCGCTCTGGGTCAGCCAAATCGCCAAGCTTTGCAAACCGCTGATCGAAGCGATCCAGCGCTACACGTTGCGTCCCGGCAAATTGCACACTGACGATACGCCGGTCGCCGTGCTCGCGCCAGGCAACGGGAAGACCCTGACCGGTCGGTTTTGGGTCTACGCACGCGACGATCGCCGCTCGGGCGCGACTGAACCGGCTGCGGTATGGTTCGAATCCTCGTCGGACCGCAAAGGCGTCTACCCTCAAACCCGGCTCGCGTCATTCTGCAGGCGGATGCCTACGCCGGCTTCGATCAACTGTACGCGAGCACGCCGAGCTCCGACCCCCAGACATTGCTCACGATGATTGGCGAGCGCTACGGCATCGAAGCCGATATCCGGGGCAAGCCACCCGATGA
>JAYFSB010000300.1:0-3540 GCA_040946865.1 Burkholderia sp. | reverse complement strand
GCCTTGCTCGGGTCATATCCACCGATCTATAACGGCTGAACCACGGGGACGGTGAACTTGATCAGCATTGCCTTAACTGATTTTTTGTGAATTTCGCCAGATTCCCAGCGAGATCGCCGACCGCCGCCAGTTGCTCCGCCCAGGTATTGGCGCGCGCCTCGAAGGCGACGCGATGGGCGATGAAATCGGCCCAGTCCGGCGTGCCCGCGCCGTTCCAGGCGTGCCAGAAGCGTGCTGCAGCTTCGCGTGCGGGCACGGGCAAGTCGTCGGTGAGATAGGCGAGGGCGGCATCGAGCTTGGGCAGGTGCGCATCGTCGCCCTGCGGGTAGATATGCCAGACGAATGGCTTGCGCGCCCATTGCGCGCGGACGAAGGAATCCTCGCCGCGCACGAAGTTCAGGTCGCTGACCCAGAGCAGGGCGTCGTAATAGTGCTGGGCGACGAAGGCCAGACCGTGGGCGCTGAGCCGTCCCGCCGCGGCCCGGCTGCCGGCACCGAAGCGTTCCAGGTCGAAGAAGGCGGCGATTTCCGGGCAGATCCGGCCCTCCGGCACCAGCAGCACAACCGGCAGCTCGCCGTCGCGCCATTGCTCGAGCAGAGGGCTGAGCGCGGGCTTCTCATAAGCGAAGAGCGAGATCACGCAGGTCTCGCGCGCCGGTGCCGGGCCGCCGGTGGCACCCCGCCACCAGGCATCGCGTGCCTCGGCGGAGGCTTCGAAGGTTTCGCGGCGCGCGTCGAGGTCAGCCTCCTTGAGCACGCCGCCCGTGCCAGGAGCCAAACCGGGGAAGAAGAAGCTCTTCAGCAAAGTGTGGCGAGGATGTGGCGAGGGGCGCTGGTGAAAATCGGCGACCCAGTCTTCGGCGCTCAGGTATTCGAAGTTGATCCAGACCGGCGCGCGTTCGCGGCGCGCCATCATGACCACATACTCGGCCGGCAGCTCGCAGCCGAAGGCCTCGATCACCACATCGGCGATCGCCAGCGTGTCGCCGACATAGACTGACTCGCCCCAGTGCTCGATGGCGATGCCCTCGACGTGCTGGCACCTGGCGGCGGAATCGACCGCCGGCACCAGGCGCGCGAAGGTGTGCAGGTCGTCGACGATCAGGCGCAGCTGCCAGCCGTGCTCGCGCGCGAGCTGGGTGGCCAGGTGCCAGCAGACGCCGATGTCGCCGAAGTTGTCGACCACGGTGCAGAAGATATCGCAGGTGATCGGCTCGGGAAGGGCGGTAGCGTCAGGGATCGAGGGCATCGAAGAAACCGGGGTGAATGCTCTAAACTGGCGATTCTAAATGACCTGTTCGCGCGCCACAGCGCCCGGATCACGCATGATAGCTCCCGATCAGTCTGACCCGCCCTCCTCGCCCAGCCAGTCCGAATCGTCGCCCGTGCCCGTTCCGGACGATGTGCCGTTCGAGCCGAAGCCGATTCTCGCGCAATTGCCGCACCTGCCCGGCGTCTATCGCTATTACGACGCCGGCGGCGCGGTGCTCTACGTCGGCAAGGCACGCAACCTGAAGAAGCGCGTCTCGAGCTACTTTAACAAGACCCAGCTATCGCCGCGCATCGCGATGATGGTCACGCGCATCCGCAAAATCGAGACCACCGTGACGCGCTCGGAAGCCGAGGCGCTGCTGCTCGAGAACAACCTGATCAAGGCGCTCGCGCCGCGCTACAATATCTTGTTTCGCGACGACAAGTCCTATCCCTATCTGAAGCTGACCAGCCATGCGTTTCCGCGCATGGCCTATTACCGCGGCACCGTCGATCGCAAAAACCAGTATTTCGGGCCGTTCCCGAGCGCCTGGGCGGTGCGCGAGAGCATCCAGATCCTGCAGCGCGTGTTCCAGCTGCGCACCTGCGAGGATTCGGTGTTCAACAATCGCACGCGCCCCTGCCTGCTGCACCAGATCGGTCGCTGCACGGCACCCTGCGTCGGCGCGATCGGCGAGGAGGATTACGCGCGCGACGTCTCGAACGCCTCGAGCTTCCTGCTCGGTCGGCAGAACGAAGTGATGAAAGAGCTCGAGCAAAAGATGCACGCCTTCGCAGCCGAACTGGAGTTCGAGCAGGCCGCGGCGGTGCGTAACCAGATGAGCTCGCTGTCGACCGTGCTGCACCAGCAGGCGATCGAGGTTGGCAGCGAGAGCGATGTCGACATCCTGGCTGTGGTGGCGCATGGCGGGCGCGTCTGTGTGAACCTGGCGATGGTGCGCGGTGGCCGGCACCTTGGCGACAAGGCCTATTTCCCCGCGCATGCCGCCAGCGCGATCACGCTGGCGGCGGGGCGGGACGAGGAGGCGGAAGGTGCCTGCGAGCCGGGGGCCGAGGATGCGGCAATCGTCGAAGATCTCGCAGCGGTGGTCGGTACGCTGCCCGGCGATGTCGATGCGCAGGCGGCCGCGCCCGAGGCAGCGACCCAAGCAAAAGCCGAAACGGCCGGCATTTCGATCGAGACCGAGGTGCTCGAGGCCTTCATAGCGCAGCACTATCTCGGCAACCGCGTGCCGCCCGTGCTGGTGGTCAGCCACGCGCCGGCCAATCGCGAACTGATCGATCTGCTGATCGAGCAGGCCGGCCACAAGGTGGCGGTGCTGCGCCAGCCGCAGGGCCAGAAGCGCGCCTGGCTGTCGATGGTCGAGCAGAACGCGCGGCTCGCGCTGGCGGGCCTGCTGTCTGAGCAGGGCTCGCAGCAGGCCCGCACGCGCGCGCTGGCCGAGGTGCTCGGTTTCGAGGCCGAGGACCTGACCCAGCTGCGCATCGAGTGTTTTGACGTCAGCCACACGATGGGCGAGGCGACGCAAGCTTCCTGCGTGGTGTTCCATCACCACAAGATGCAGTCGGGCGAGTACCGCCGCTACAACATCACCGGCATCACGCCCGGCGACGATTACGCGGCGATGCGCCAGGTGCTCACGCGCCGCTGCGAGAAGATGGTCGAGCAGGCGGCGGAATCGGCAGCGGCCGCGGCGCTGCTGCCGAACATCGTGCTGATCGACGGCGGCAAGGGCCATGTGGAGGTGGCGCGCCAGGTGTTCACCGAGCTGGGGCTCGATGTGTCGATGCTGGTTGGCGTGGCCAAGTGCGAGGGGCGCAAGGTCGGCCTGGAGACGCTGGTATTCGTCGACGGCCGTCCCTCGCTCGAGCTCGGCAAGGAAAGTGCGGCTCTGATGCTGATCGCGCAGATTCGCGACGAGGCACATCGCTTCGCCATCACCGGTATGCGCGCCAAGCGCGCAAAGACCCGCCAGACCTCGCGGCTGGAAGAGCTCGAAGGGGTCGGGGCGAAACGGCGCCAGCGCCTGCTGGCCCGCTTCGGCGGCCTGCGCGGCGTGGTGGCCGCGAGCGTGGAGGAGCTAGCCAGCGTCGAGGGCATCTCGCACGCGCTGGCCAAGCAGATCTACCGCCAGCTGCACTGAGGCGGTGCCGGGGCCTTCGGGCTGCGGATCTAGTGTTCCGTTTTGTTGTTAAGGCAATGCTGATCAAGTGTCTGCATTCGCGATGTCGTCAAGCCTGCGTAGCGAATCGATCATGAACGAAGTT
>JAYFSB010000299.1:0-3549 GCA_040946865.1 Burkholderia sp. | reverse complement strand
CTTCGTTCATGATCGATTCGCTTCGCAGGCTTGACGACATCACGAATGCAGACACTTGATCAGCATTGCCTTAACCCTGCCTAGTAGCAACGGAATCACAATGATCTCGTTGCTCTTCTCGGCCATTGCGATCTGTACCAGGTTCAAGCCTTTATCAGAACACCACGCCGAGACCAGATGCAGCGGATGCCCGCTACGGCCCGCGTTGCCGTGCACTGTGTTTTGCCGTCCATCGCGATATGCAGGCCCGCAAGGATCGAACACAGGTACCCCACCGCTTCGATGAAGCAGCGCTCGAAGGCAACCTGGCTCAATCCGCTGAACACCCGCCTGAACGTATTTTCGCATGGAATTCCATTCGGCGCACAGCGCCGTCAGCGCAATCTCGTCCAGCGGGTAACGGCACTGATTGCACCGCGGATCCCGCAACTCGACGAACGCATCCATGGCGCCAAAAATCGAAAGTCAACCCCAGCACACCGATGCTTACAACCACTAACTTCTGCCCGCTCACCCTTGCCACACGGACCTCTTTATGCGGAAGCCCTGGTGGAAGGAGTGGTCTGGCGCTGGACTTGTGCTACAATCGTATTGAGTTGTCAATCATGCATGACAGCCTTCACGGCACGGCCATTCTTCCGTGTCCGCCTGTTATTCTAAAAAGGAAATCACATGTCGGTTGCAGATATCAAGAAGTCGGATGTTGTTGCTCAGTTCGCGCGTGGTGCCAACGATACGGGTTCGCCCGAAGTCCAGGTCGCGCTGCTGACCGCGCGTATCGTCGAATTGACGGGTCACTTCAAGACCCACGCGAAGGATCACCACAGCCGCCGCGGCCTGCTGCGCATGGTGAGCCGCCGCCGCAAGCTGCTCGACTACCTGAAGGGCAAGGATGCCGATCGCTATCGCGTGCTGATCGAGAAGCTGGGTCTGCGTAAGTAATAAGTAAGCAGGCGACGTTCGCCTCCAACAAATGCCTGTGTCAGTCCGCTGATACAGGCATTTTGTTTTTCAGCGGTACGCAAGGTATCGCCGTTGCCTATACCGCGGGCTTCAGGTCCGGAGTAGCGGACCGCCGCCCACCGGCCTGGACGCCGGGTGGAGCTTTGTGTCATTCCAGCGCGGCGGCTCGCCAGCGCCAGCCACGCCCTGGAATGGCATAAAAAACACACCTCCTTCCTGTCACGCCAGGTCGCACCGTCGCCGCGACGCCTATCTCGCGTGGCGCATGTTATCCATGAACAAAACAAGGAGCGATCATGTCTCTGTTCAATAAAATCGTGAAGGAATTCCAGTGGGGCCAGCACAAAGTTCGTCTCGAGACGGGTGAGATCGCCCGTCAGGCGAACGGTGCCGTGATCGTCGACGTCGAGGACACTGTGGTGCTGGCCACCGTGGTGAGTGCCAAGAGCGCGAAGCCGGGCCAGGACTTCTTCCCGCTGACCGTCGACTATCTCGAGAAGACTTACTCGGCCGGTAAGATCCCCGGCGGATTTTTCCGCCGCGAAGGCCGTCCGTCCGAGCACGAGACATTGACCTCGCGCCTGATCGACCGTCCGCTGCGTCCGCTGTTCCCGGAAGGCTTCTACAACGAAGTCCAGGTCGTGATCCACGTGCTGTCGATCAACCCGGAAGTGCAGGCTGACATCCCCGCCCTGATAGGTGCCTCAGCCGCGCTAGCCGTCTCCGGCCTGCCGTTCAACGGTCCGGTCGGTGCCGCGCGCGTAGCCTATATCGACAGCCAGTACGTGCTGAACCCGACGCACGAGCAGATCAAAGCCTCGAGCCTCGACCTGGTGGTCGCCGGTACGGAGCGTGCGGTGCTAATGGTCGAATCGGAAGCGCAGCAACTGTCGGAAGGCGTGATGCTCGGCGCGGTCGTGTTCGGTCACGAGCAGATGCAGGTCGCGATCGACGCGATCCACGAACTGGTGCGCGAGGGCGGCAAGCCTGAGTGGGACTGGCAGCCGGCACCGAAGGACGAGGCGCTGATCGCCAGCATCACGGCCGCTGCCCAGGAGCCGCTGCTGGCCGCCTACCAGATCCGCGACAAGCAGGCCCGATCGGCCAAGTTGAAGGAAGTCTACGCCATCGCCTCGGCCAAGCTAGAAGCCGATGCGGCCGCCGCCGGTACCACGCCAGGCGACAAGGCCACGGTCGGTAACACTCTGTTCGACATCGAGGCGAAGATCGTCCGCTCGCAGATCCTGAACGGCGAGCCGCGCATCGACGGCCGTGACACGCGCACGGTCCGCCCGATCGAAATCCGCAGCGGCGTGCTGCCGCGTACCCACGGCTCGGTGCTGTTCACGCGCGGCGAGACGCAGGCGCTAGTGGTGGCCACGCTCGGCACCAAGGGCGACGAGCAGATCATCGACGCGCTCGAAGGCGAGTACCGCGACCGCTTCATGCTCCACTACAATATGCCCCCGTTCGCGACCGGCGAAACTGGCCGCGTCGGCTCGCCCAAGCGTCGTGAAGTCGGCCACGGCCGTCTGGCCAAGCGCGCGCTGGTGGCGTGCCTGCCGAACGCCGAGGAATTTGGCTACTCGATCCGCGTCGTCTCGGAAATCACCGAGTCGAACGGTTCCTCGTCGATGGCTTCGGTGTGCGGTGGCTGTCTCGCGCTGATGGACGCCGGCGTGCCGATGAAGGCGCACGTTGCCGGTATCGCGATGGGCCTGATCCTCGAAGGCAACAAGTTCGCGGTCCTGACCGACATTCTCGGCGATGAAGATCACCTCGGCGACATGGACTTCAAGGTCGCGGGTACCGAAGCCGGCGTGACGGCCCTGCAGATGGACATCAAGATCCAGGGCATCACCAAGGAAATCATGCAGGTTGCGCTGGAGCAGGCCAAGGAAGGCCGTCTGTATATCCTCGACAAGATGAAAGGCACCGTCTCGGGTGCGAACACCCAGCTGTCCGAGTTCGCGCCGCGCATGATTACTATCAAGATCAATCCGGAGAAAATCCGGGACGTGATTGGCAAGGGCGGTGTGGTGATCCGCGCACTGACGGAAGAAACGGGCACCACCATCGACATTTCCGACGACGGCGTGGTAACCATCGCCAGCACCGGCAGCGAAGGCATGGCCGAGGCCAAGAAGCGCATCGAGCGGATCACCGCCGAGATCGAAGTCGGCCAGGTATACGAAGGCGTGGTGCTCAAGCTGCTCGACTTCGGCGCAATCGTGAACTTGCTGCCGGGCAAGGATGGTCTGCTGCACATCTCGGAAATCGTCAACGAGCGTGTCAAGGACATCAACGACTACCTGAAGGAAGGTCAGGTCGTGAAAGTCAAGGTGATCCAGGTCGACGAGAAGGGCCGCGTGCGCCTGTCGGCCAAGGCCCTGCTGAACGAAGCGTCGCAATCGGGCGACGCGCCGCAGCAATAAGCGACGCAAATAAGCCTCTGTTGAATTTCGAGTGGGTGGTAAATTGCCTTGTTTACAGGTGAACGACGGTAGTGATGCATAGCAAGTTGTTCGAGACGGCTTTGGGTATCAGCGATCCGTGGTTCATGAACGGCATCGATTTCGACGCGGC
>JAYFSB010000298.1:0-3552 GCA_040946865.1 Burkholderia sp. | reverse complement strand
TGCCTTGCTCGGGTCATATCCACCGATCTATAACGGCTGGACCACGGGGACGGTGGACTTGATCAGCATTGCCTTAAGCATTTTCGCCGCGTTTCCACTCAATATGACAAGCTTGCCGAGAGCTATCTCGTGTTTGCATCGATTGCCTGTGCGTTTGGTTCAGTCGTAAATGTGAACACTGCCTAGTTCGCTTTGATCGCTGGACTTCAGGCCGCGACGACTTCATTCGCGGTCTTGGCGGCCGCGATCTCGCCGAGCGCGCGCTTATATTCGTGCGGGAACACTTTCACGAACTGGCGACGCGCCGTATCCCAGTTTTCCAGCAGCGACTTCGCGCGCGGCGAGCCGGTGAACTGGAAGTGACGCTCGATCAACCCCTTCAGGAGCGCTTCGTCGGTCTGGCCTACGTGCCAGATTGCACGGTCGACCGTGCGTTCCTGCTCGACCTGCTGCAGCACCGGATCGAGCGTGACCATCGCCTTGTTGCACTTGGCCGCGAAGCTGCCGTCCGGATCGGAGACATAGGCCAGGCCGCCCGACATGCCGGCCGCGAAGTTGCGCCCGGTCTCTCCGAGCACCACCACCGTGCCGCCCGTCATATATTCGCAGCCGTGGTCGCCGGTGCCCTCGACCACCGCCGTGGCACCCGAGTTGCGCACGCAGAAGCGCTCGCCGGCCACGCCGCGGAAGAAAGCCTCGCCGTCCAGCGCGCCGTACATCACCGTGTTGCCGCAGATGATGTTTTCCTCGGACTTGCCGCGGAAGTCGTTGGTCGAGCGGATGATGATGCGACCGCCCGACAGACCCTTACCGACGTAGTCGTTGCCGTCGCCGACCAGGTCGAGCGTGACGCCCTTCGCGAGGAAGGCACCGAAGCTCTGGCCCGCCGTGCCCTTTAGCTGGATGTGGATGGCATCGTCGGCCAGCCCCTCGCGACCGTACTTCTGGGCGATCACGCCCGAGAGCATCGCGCCGACCGTGCGGTTCACATTACGCACCGGCTGGATGAAGGACACATGCTCACCGTTCTCGATCGCCGCCTTCGACTTCTCGATCAGCGTATGGTCGAGCGCGCGCTCGAGGCTGTGGTCCTGCACGTCGACGTGGCGCGTCGAGGCGTTCTCGCTCTGCGGTTGGTAGAACACGCGCGAGAAGTCGAGGCCCTTGGCCTTCCAGTGCTCGACGCCCTTGCGCGTATCGAGCAGGTCGGCGCGACCGATCAGCTCGTCGAACTTCGCGATGCCGAGTTGGGCCATGATCTCGCGCACTTCCTCCGCGACGAAGAAGAAGTAGTTCACCACGTGCTCGGGCTGGCCCGAGAACTTCGCGCGCAGCACCGGATCCTGCGTGGCGACGCCGACCGGGCAGGTGTTCAGGTGGCACTTGCGCATCATGATGCAACCCTCGACCACCAGCGGCGCTGTCGCGAAGCCGAACTCGTCGGCACCGAGCATCGCGCCGATCACCACATCCCGGCCGGTCTTCATCTGGCCGTCGGCCTGCACGCGGACGCGGCCGCGCAGCCCGTTCAGCACCAGGGTCTGCTGGGTCTCGGCCAGGCCCAATTCCCAGGGCGTGCCGGCATGCTTGAGAGAGGACAGCGGCGAGGCACCGGTGCCGCCGTCATGGCCGGCCACCACCACGTGGTCGGCCTTGGCCTTGGCAACACCCGCCGCCACCGTGCCGACACCGACTTCCGACACCAGCTTTACCGAGATACTGGCCACCGGGTTGACGTTCTTCAGGTCGTGGATCAGCTGCGCCAGATCCTCGATCGAGTAAATGTCGTGGTGCGGCGGCGGGGAAATCAGGCCGACGCCCGGCACCGCGTAGCGCAGCTTGCCGATGTATTCCGACACCTTGTGACCAGGCAGCTGGCCGCCCTCGCCGGGCTTCGCGCCCTGCGCCATCTTGATCTGGATCTGGTCGGCTGAGGACAGGTACTCGGCCGTGACGCCAAAGCGGCCCGAGGCCACCTGCTTGATCTTCGAGCGCAGCGAATCGCCATCCTTGAGCGAGATGTCGCGCACCACTTCCTCGCCGATCACCGAGCGCAACGTTTCGCCGCTCTTGATCGGGATGCCGCGCAGCTCGTTCTTGTAGCGGTTGACGTCCTCGCCACCCTCGCCGGTGTTTGACTTGCCGCCGATGCGATTCATCGCCACCGCTAGCGTGGCGTGCGCTTCGGTGCTAATCGAGCCCAGCGACATCGCGCCGGTGGCGAAACGCTTGACGATCTCCTTGGTCGACTCGACGTCGTCGATCGAGATCGCCTTGGACGGATCGACCTTGAACTCGAACAGGCCGCGGAAGGTCATGTGACGGCGCGTCTGGTCGTTGATCAGGTGCGCATATTCCTTGTATGTCTGGTACGAGTTACTGCGCGTGGCGTGCTGCAGCTTGGCGATCGAATCCGGGATCCACATATGGTCCTCGCCGCGGATCCGGAACGCGTACTCGCCGCCCGCGTCAAGCATGTCACGCAGCAGCGGGTTATCACCGAAGGCGTCGCGATGCAGGCACAGCGCTTCCTCGGCCACCTCGAACAGGCCGATGCCGCCGACCTTCGAGGCAGTACCCTTGAAGTACTTGTTGACCAGTTCTCCGGCCAGGCCGACCGCTTCGAAGATCTGCGCGCCGGTGTAAGACATGTAGGTCGAGATGCCCATCTTCGACATCACCTTGTAGAGGCCCTTGCCGACCGCCTTGGTGAAGTTGTAGATCGCCTTCTCGGCCGACAGGTCGCCCGGCAGGCCTTCGACCAGCTTGGCGAGCGTTTCCATTGCCAGGTACGGGTGGACCGCCTCGGCACCGTAGCCCGCCAGCAGCGCGAAGTGATGCGTCTCGCGCGCCGAGCCGGTCTCGACCACCAGGCCGGTGCTGGTGCGTAGGCCCTGGTCGACCAGGTGCGAGTGGATCGCCGAGGTGGCCAAGAGGGCGGGGATCGCCACCGTGTCCGTGTCGGTCTTGCGATCGGAGACAATCAGGATATTGTAGCCCGACTTGACCGCGTCGACAGCTTCGGCGCACAGCGACGCCAGACGCGCCTCGATGCCTTCCTTGCCCCAGGCGGCCGGGTAGCAGATGCTCAACTCGTAAGCGCTGAACTTGCCGCCGGTGTACTGGCCGATCGAGCGGATCTTGGCGATGTCCTTGAAGTCGAGCACGGGCTGCGAGACTTCGAGGCGCATCGGCGGGTTGACGTTCTGCGTGTCGAGTAGGTTCGGCTTCGGACCGATGAAGGACACCAGCGACATCACCATGTTCTCGCGGATCGGATCGATCGGCGGGTTGGTGACCTGCGCGAATAACTGCTTGAAGTAGTGGTAGAGCGTTTTGTTCTTGTTGGACATGACCGCCAGCGGCGAATCGTTGCCCATTGAGCCGACCGCTTCCTCTCCATGCTGCGCCATCGGCACCATCAGTAACTTGAGGTCTTCCTGCGTGTAGCCGAAGGCCTGCTGGCGGTCCAGCAACGTGGGGGGGGGGGGGGGGGGGGGGGGGGGGGGGGGGGGGGGGGGGGGGGGGGGGGGGGGGGGGGGGGGGGGGGGG
>JAYFSB010000297.1:0-3553 GCA_040946865.1 Burkholderia sp. | reverse complement strand
CGTGTCCAGCAACGCATCGCGCCGCGTACGTTTGCGCTTCGTCTCGAAGCCTGCACCTTCGTCAGTCGCCACCGCCACCGCCAGCGTTGGCTGTTTCATTTTCGTTTGCCTGGCTCGGGTCATATCCACCGATCTATAACGGCTGTACCACGGGGACGGTGAACTTGATCAGCATTGCCTTAATGCCAGAATCGTTCGATGTTCGTCAGAATCATCATGAAATCGTTGCCTTGGAGGATGCCCTTCTGGCGCAACCAGCTTCTGTTGCACTTCAATCTTGAAACCGCCATGTTAGTTGCACATCGCGACGCAGAGAAAGCGGTTGCCCCCTCGTGTCTGTTGACTTCGGCACCACCGCCCTATCCAGCCAGCGTCGGATAGTCCGAGACGGTGAGCCGAAAACCATGCTCGTTGGCGATCAGTTGCGTCTGGCTGCCAACCGGCAGGCTCACCATGTCCGGTACGTGGCCGAACTGCAGCCCCATGATCACCGGAATGCCGACCACCTCGGGCACCTGCTCGATCACGGCCTGCATGTTGTAGTCGTAGTCGAAGGCCGCGCACGCCGGTGAGCTGGCCCGAGGACGAGCGCCTGCTGGCCAGCCAGCAGGCCTGAGAAATGCAGCGTGTAGATATAATCCCGCTCGATGCGAAACGGCTGTTCGTTGACATCCTCGATGAACACAGGATGCCCATCCTCGATGCGCGGCATGTAGGGCGTTGCCGGCCAGCGACGCCAGAATCGCTAGGTTGCCGCCCCACAGCGTGCCCGAAATGTTCGCGCACTGCTGCTGCGGCACGTCGGAGACGATCGTCGTCGAGGGCTGGGAGAGCGTCGACCAGAACTGCGTCATGGTGAATGCGCTCGGCGTCTCGGCACCGAAGTCGGCCGACAGCATCGGTCCGCCGAAGCTCTTGACGCCAGACTTGGCGAACAGCGCGAGCTGGATCGTGGTGAAGTCGCTGTGGCCGCACAGCGCGATCGACTGATCGCGCAGGCGTTCGAGCCCGCGGTAGTCGAGATGCGGCAGGATCTGCGCGGCAACGTAACCGCTGCGCACGGCCAGGCCGATGTCGGGCAGCGGCTACGAGCGATCAGCCAGGTGGTTCAGGTCGGCCGCGCGCTCGGTCGCTTCGGCATTCTGCACCTCGTGACCTTGTGCGCCCAAGCGCTCGAGCGCGCGACGAATCGCGACGGGATCGTGCGAGTAGCCGGAAGGGTCGAGCAGGCGGATGCTGCGCAGCTTGAGTGTGGAGTGGGCCATCGGTCGCGTATCGGTAATAGGGGTCAGCCAGATCAGGCCTGCGTCACGGCGACTGATTCAGTTCGCCGGCCGCGAGTTGCCGGAATCCTGCGTAGCGGCGGCCTGCACTGCTGCGTCCTCGCCGCCGTCGAGCAGTGCCGAGGCGTTCGCCGTGCATCGGGCCTCGCGGGACGCTCGACGGCGCTCGGCGAAGAAGGCGCGCAGCGCAGCGCCGCCTTCGTCGCCGAGCACGCCGCCCGTCACGCTGGTGTGATGGTTCAGCTGCGGGTTGGCGAAGGCATTGATCACGCTGCCGCAGGTGCCTGTCTTCGGGTCCGGTGCGCCGTAGACGACGCGCGCGATCCGCGCGTACATGATCGCGCCCGAGCACATCAAGCAGGGTTCGAGTGTCACATACAGCTCGCAGCCGGTAAGTCGATAGTTGCCGAGCGCCTGGGCCGCCGCGCGCAAGGCGGCTATCTCGGCATGCGCGGACGGATCGTGTCCGCCGATCGGATGATTGAAGCCGCGCGCGATCACCTCGTCGCCGCGTACAATCACGGCACCGACCGGTGCCTCGCCGGCCGCGCGCGCCTCCTCGGCCGCGGCGAGCGCTATACGCATGTAGCGTCGGTCGCGTTTGGCGGCCGGCTCGGGATTCGGATCGACGGCGGGAACGGGCAAGTCGGAAGGCTCAGGGAGATCGGCGGCGGAAGGCAGGTTCACGCGGTCCCCGTTTCGCCGGGGCCGTCGTCGAGCACGCGCTCGGACAGGCGTTCGGCGATGCGGCGGCAGTATTCGCGCGGCACAATCAGCGGGCCGCCACGCAGCGATTCGAGGGCCATGTCGAGCGCGAGCATCTTGGCTTGCAAGCGGCAACTTGTCGCACGGTCACTGACCGCGCGCATTTCGTCCTGCAGGTGGCAGAGGGCCTGCAACTGCTCGACCGCAGGCGGCACGAAGCCCGCATTCTTCAGGATCCGGTTGGCGATCCATACTTCGGCCGGGATGCGCAGATCGTCGTCCAGCTCCGACGGGGCATCGGTGACCGGTAGTTCGTCGAACTCCCCGCGAGCGGCTGCGGCAGCGATACGTTGTTCGACCAGGGCGTCAAGCAGTCTCATTCGAGCAATTCGTCTCATTCGAGCAATTCAAGGCAAAGCAGCCTCGCGATTTTAACAGGGGATTGAGCAAGTGCCAGCCCTCTGGAGCAAATGCTCGACTATCGAAATCGCGTATTGAGGAAAACCGTTATGCTTGGGGCCTCAAATCTGAGGTGCAACACCTACAGAAAGGTATTGTGTTGCGATGTGAACCTACAAACACCTGAATTGTGAAGAGCGCACGATGATCCAGCTGAGCCTTGAGCAGAGATGCAAGAAGGACCGGGCCGCCGTCCGTTGCTCGCTAGCGGCTATCGTGCGCCGCTCGCTCAGCAGCGCGCCAGTTCCTTGGCAATCCCGGCGCAACAATCCGGCCCGACTGGACCCGCAGGGGCTGCTGCGGGCGACGGTCAGGCGGTTGCTGCGTGAGCGGCACTCTCCCGAACAGATCGCGAGCATACTGTGAAACATGATTCCCGATGAGCCGACCCTGCTGGCCAGTCACGAAACGATCTACACTGCGTTGTACGCCCTGCCGCACGACCAGTTGCGAGCGGAACTGCGAGCCTGTCTGCGACAGGCTCGCAAGCACCGGCGGTCCCGGGCGCAGGGCGAAAACCGCCAGGGCAGTATCAGAAATAGGGGCGGAATCCATAATCAGTCCAACTGAGATCGACGAGTGGATTGTGCCCGGGCACTGGGAAGGCGACCTGATCAAGGGCGCGCATAATGCGTCTTCGGTCGCGAGGTTGGTCGAGCGCACTCGCTGCACGTCACCCTCGGCAAGATAGAAAATACCACTGCCGACGCCGCCGTCACTTTGTTCGGCATGATCCTGAACCGCATCGACGCCCAGCGCCGTCTTTCCCTGACCTATGATCAGGGACGGGAAGATGGCCAGGCATGAGCAGCTCTGGGAGACCACCGGCATCAAGGTCTACTTCGCTGATCCGCATAGCCCGTGGCAGCGCGGGCGCAACGAGGACACCAACGGGCTGCTAGGCAGTGTTCACATTTACGTCTGACCCAAACGCGCAGGCAAGCGATGCAAACACGAGATAGCCCTCGGCAAGCTTGTCATATCGAGGGGAGACGCGGCGAACATGCTTAAGGCAATGCTGATCAAGTCTCTGCATTCGCGATGTCGTCAAGCCTGCGTAGCGAATCGATCATGAACGAAGTTGTCCTGGTTTGTTGTCGGTCGTC
>JAYFSB010000296.1:0-3558 GCA_040946865.1 Burkholderia sp. | reverse complement strand
CGGTATGAAGCTCAGTCGCGGCACGATCGTCGATGCCACGTTGATCGGGGCATCGGGTTCGACGAAGAATGAACAGAGGGCGCGCGATCCCGAGATGCGTCAGACGAAGAAGAGCGGCAATTGGCACTTCGGCATGAAACAGAATGCGAACCGCGCCTTCGTTGCCCTGACGCTGGCCAACGTTTATCTGTGCCGCGCACGATTGATGGCACAGGTGTGTCCGTAATAGGCGAGAACCAGGCCTGGGGCCCGCCGACCATCTTGAATGGCACCCAGGACGACCGAAAACAAACCAGGACAACCTCGTTCATGATCGATTCGATTCGCAGGCTTGACGACATCACGAATGCGGACACTTGATCAGCATTGCCTTATCTGTTCGTTGGCTCCGGCACCGGAGGCGAGCGGGCTGTGCTGCAATGTATAGCCTGATCGGGACGTGCAAGCTCAACGGCATCAATCCGCGCGCCTATCTGGAATACGTCCTGACTCACATCGCTGATTACCTCATCACCCGCATCGACGAGCTGCTGCCATGGAATGTGGCGGGCAAGCTGAAACGTGATTTACACAAATTCCACGTGCTCATCATCTTGCCTCACGCGCGTGCGAATGGGGGACCAGCCTTGCCGAGTCGCTTACGATCGATGAGCCGAGCTCGAGCGCAGCTAGGTCGACGACCGAGTAGCCGGCTCCACCATCGCGGTGTCGATCTCATGCCGAAGGCGATGATCGCGAGCTGGCCGATTAGAACCGGCCAGGTGAGGCCAGCGATACGGCGGACGTCGGCGAAGAACATGCTCAATCCCGCGCGATGCAGGTGCCGTGTTCCGGATGGCGGCGGATCGGTGTCTTGGGCCGCCGCTTGATCCGTTCGTAGAGACGGAAGCGCTCGTCGTGGTCTGCCGCGCGGCGGCCTTCCCAGATCAGCCGCCAGACGTATTCCGACATCGAGCTCGGCTCGCCGTAGTCAGCCCGGTCCTGGCGCAGGATCACGTCGCAGTCGTCGGTGAAGGAGAAGTGCATGTCGCCGAAGTAGGCGAAGGTGGCGATCTGGGCGTCGCCCAGGTGCACCGGCGAGATGCACTCGTAGTCGGCCGGTAGGCGCGCGGCGATCTGCACCGCCACGTCGCGATAGGTCCGGCTGTAGTTGACGAAGGGCAGCCACAGCGTCATCAGTAGCACCCACATCATGGTGGTACCGGTGCCCGACAGCACCACGCTGCGCCACAGCACCTTCGGCTGGCGCGAGATGCGCCAGCGCACCAACGCGAACCAGCACAGTGTGGCGATCAGCGCGCAGGCGAAGGCGAGGATGTTGAAGTGCGATTCGTAGCCGGGCACCAGGCGCGCCAGGTTGCGGGCCAGTGGATGCGGGAAGCCGGTGATCGAGGCGAGCCAGACCAGCCACACGAAGCTGCCGAGGATGGTGAAACTGAGTACGGCGAACCAGTCGATCGCATTGATCGCGCTGCGCTTGAGGGTGGGCAGCGCGAAGGTGGCGAGCACCGCCAGCGGCGGCAGCAAGAGCATGTAGACACGGTTGGTTTCCTGGCTCTGCAGGATCACTAGCGCGACCAGAGGGGCGGCCACCGCGAGCGGCACGGTGCTGTGTGGCCGGCACCGCCAGCCCTTCCAGCTCACCCAGGCCCAGATCGCCAGCGGCCAGGCCGGCCAGGTGAACAGCGGCAGGTTCTTGGCGGCGTAGCGCAGCACCGCGGTCGGCGGGCCCGAGAAGCGCATCAGGCTGCCGTGCAGCCACTGGTTGAAGAACCAGGCTGCGTCGTCGGGGTAGAGCGTGAGGGCGGCGAGCGGCCAGAGTGCGAACAGTGCGACGGCGATCGGCACGCTGACCAGCAGCAGGTGACGATGCCGGACCTCGGGCGTGACCAGTATCAGCACGGCGGTGCCGACAATCAGCACGGCGGCCAGCACCGGGTTGCCGGACAGCAGCAGCAGGCCGACCGCGATGCCCCACCAGGTGGCACCGTGCAGCGGCTTGTCGGTCAGCCGTACCAGGCCATAGACTAGCATCGCGATCCAGGCGAACTGGGCCAGCTGCGGGGTGGTTTCGTGCCCGCGCTCGGCCAGGCCAAAGCAGGCAAGCAGCACCAGCAGCGCGCCGTCGGCCAGCGTGCGGCCATAGTCGCGCGGCTCGGGTTCGCCGCCGAAGGCATACTTGAACGGCTGCACCTCGGGGCGTCGGCCGAGCAGGTAGGCGGTGTACCAGACGAAGGCGCAGGCCACACAGAACAGGATGCCGGTGGCGATCCGCGAAGCGTTGCTGGCCGAGAACCACGGGCCGAAACCCTCAATACCAAGCGCGCCGAGCCAGTAGCCGAGCGGGCCGTCAGAGGTGATGAACTTGCCGACCAGGTTCGGCAGCAGCCAGTCGTGCAACGACCCGCCCGCTATCGTCCACATTACCCCGAAGCTGGCGGCATCCTCGTTCTTCCACGGATCGCGGGCGAACAGGCCGAAGCCCGCATAGACCAGGCAGAGCGTGAGTAGCAGCCAGCGCGGCAGGGCGCGCGTGGCGGAGGCGGTGAGACGAACGACAGGCTTCATGCAGTAATTGACTTGTTATGAAGTAGGTGCCGGGCGGCACCGCTGGGCACTGCCGTGTTACGAGCATCCGGCATTGTAGACGTTGCGGACGGGGTGGTTGCCGCAAGCAGGGCTTCCGGATTAAAGAGGTCTGTGTGGCAAGGATGATCGGGCGGAAGTTATAGTGGTTGTAAGCATCGGCGTGCTGGGGTTGACTCTCGATTTTTGGCGAAATGAGAGATGCCTTTGATCATGGATGCGTTCGTCGAGTTGCGGGATCCGCGGTGCCGTTACCCGCTGGACGAGATTGTGCTGACGGCGCTGTGGGGGCGAACCCAACTGGGGTGGCTGCGCAAGCATCTGGCTTACGCGACCGGAATCCATGGAAGACAGGTTCAGGCGGGTGTTCAGCGGATTGAGCCCGGTTGCCTTCGAGCGCTGTTTCATCGAATTGATGGGGTGCCCTGTGTCCGAGCCTCGCGGGCCTGCACACGTCGCGATGGACGGCAAAACGGTGCGCGGTAACGCGGGTCGTAGCGGGCATCCGCTGCATCTGGTCTCGGCGTGGCGTTTTGATCAAGGCTTGAGCCTGGGACAGATCGCAATGGACGAGAAGAGCAACGAGATCACTACGATTCCGTTGCTACTAGGGTACGTTTACATTTGAAAAAAATGTGTTTATATCCTGTCTTTTGCATAACGAGACAGGATGGTACAAACGTTACTGAGCGGCAAAATATGGAACAAAGTCCAAGCTATCCTGCCGGGCAAGGAAGGCGACCGTGGCCGAACGGCATCCAACAATCGCTAGTTCCTCGAAGCGAGGCTGTGGATTGCCAGAACTGGCAGTCCATGGCGCGATCTTCCCGCGGAATTCGGCCGATGTACGGTATATCCGTTTCTCGCGCTGGCGAAACCAGGGTGTCTGGCCGCAGGTGGCGAATGCTTTGGCAGGCGAGACGGAAATCGAGCACATCCTTATCGATTCGACGATCGTGCGAGCGCACCAGC
>JAYFSB010000295.1:0-3558 GCA_040946865.1 Burkholderia sp. | reverse complement strand
GCGCTTGACAACGGTGTCGTGCACGAGATGGTCGCCGGCGATCTCTGGGTGCGGGACGCGACTGCCAGCAACGAAATCGATGTGACCGTCAACCGCCTCGCAGCCGCGTCGACATCGATGCCGTTCACGAACCACGGATCGCTGATACCCCAACCCCAAGCCGTCTCAAACAACTTGCTATGCATGACTATCGTCGCTCACGTGCAAATCGGGCAATTTATCACCCACTCGAAATTCAACAGAGGCATTCGATACGATGATCAGTCGGCTCATGCCCGCGTGCGCCCCGCCGCGATCCATTGCGCGATCTGCGTACGCATCGCCTCGACCGAGTCGAGACGTGTCTTCGCCGAGGTATCGCCGGTACCGATCTTGATCGACAGCCCGCCCGCTGCATCGACCACCGCGAAACCCTTCTCGTCGGTCAGATCGTCGCCGGCGAACACCGGGCGGCGCCCCGCGAAGGGCGGCTCGCCGAGGAAGGCTGTGATCGCGCGGCCCTTGTCGACGCCCATGGGCTTGATCTCGAACACCATCTTGCCAGGCTGCAGCACATAGGCGTCGGGATACTCGGCCACCAGCCACTCGGCCGCCTCGCGCGCCACGCCCTCGCGTTTGGGCGCATTGCGGAAGTGCAGCGCGACGGCCGCGCCCTTGATCTCGAGCAGGGTGCCGGGATTGCGCTCGACCACTGCGGCCAGTTCGCGCTCGATACGCAGCAGGCGCTCGTCGTTGAAGCCGACGCGCATCGTGTCGCCGTTCGCGGCGCGCCGTTCCGCGCCGTGCTGGCCTGCCACCGGCAGGTCGGCCAGGCCGAGGAAGCTGTCGATGCTGTCGATGCCGCGCCCCGAGACGATCGCCACCGCGCCGCGCGCGAGCATGCGCAGCTCGCTGAGCATGGCGGGCAGCGAATCGAATACGTGGATGCCGTCGGGGGTGGGCGCGAGATCGACGAGCGTGCCGTCGAAGTCGAAGAAAAAGGCGGTATCGGTCAGGGAGAGGGAATCCGGGACAGGTTGCATCGGTTCTCTAATAAGGGTGGTGGCTGGCAGCAATCTTGCCGAAAAAATGCGCGCATCTTACCGCGGCCGAGCACAAAAAGTGCCGGCCGGCGGCGCACAATCCCTCGTGTGAGGAATTGCGCTACAGTCGGTTCGTTCAAGTGCGGCCGCGGGATTGCCGGATCTGCCGCTGCGACACCGGATCGAACGGCCCTGCCGACGAGCCGATCGATGCCCTTCCAGTTCTCCGCTGCCGCGCGCCGCATTGTGTGCGCCACGGCCGCTTTTCAGAGCGCCGCTCAGGCCGCCGCACGGCGGCCCCTATGCGCTGGTGACCGGGCGATGACGGCCGGCCAACTGACACCGCGGCGTTCCGCGGGTACCTCGCCCTGGTCTATTTCGGCTACACGCATTGCCCCGACTGCAGATTTCGGTGATGGTGATCAGCCGTTTCGGCGAACGTGATCAGTGTGGAAAGTGGTGTTGTGTGGGCAATAGCTTATAAGGCTCTCTTGAAAAATGAGTGGGTTACGCGACATGTGGGTTGATCTTCGAGAAGTCGAGCTTGCCGGCGATCAGAAACAGCACGGTGCGCATAGTACGTGACGTTCACGCGATCAGGGCATAGCGATCGGCGCGTTGCGCGGCGGTCAGCCGGTCGCGATCCTTCAGCAGCGGCCATCGCAATACCTTGAGTTCCGGGTCGGTTCGCTACTCGATTCGCCGCATTGGGTCCACGGCTTTCGACGCATGAGCGACAACGTGGAACTTGTCGAAGGTGATGCGAGTATTCGGCAGGTTCGTCTCGACGCCTTTGATGAACGCGGGCGACATGTCAATGCTGACCGACGTGATCTGCTCGGGCTCGCGACGAACGCTTCGATCCGTCGCAGCATCCTTGCCTTCGGTCACGAACGCGACTTTGCGTTCGAGCGTATCAGCCACGGGCGTCAGGTAGTTGTGTCCGCACTGGTAGGACGTTTCGTCGACGGTACAGGCGACTGCGGTGAACGACATCTGCTGGGCCAGCATCAGCGCCATTGCCTCGAACAGCAGCATGAAGCCGCCCACTTAGGCTCGACGAGCGCCACGCACCCATCAGGCAGCTTGATGCGAGGCGTCCACTCTTCGAGAAAGCAGTCGTGCTGGAAGAAGTTCAAGTGCCGGTAGCGCTTGCAACGGTGACGTACACGGGATGGCCGCCGGCGATCTCTGGATGCGGGAAGCGACTGCCGGCAACGAAATCGATGTTGACCCGTCAACCGCCTCGCAACCGCGTCGAAATTGATGCCATTCACGAACCACGGATCGCTAATACCCAAAGCCATCTCGAACAACTTGCTATGCATGACTGCCGTCGCTCACGTCCAAATCGGGCAATCTACCATCCACTCGAAATTCAACAGAGCCCATCTTGTGAGATCAGCAGCGCTGATGCTTCGTCTGCGGGAACATCTCTTCCATGCCGACCAAAAGCTCATTGCGCCGTCGCCGCACGCGAGCAACGTGTCAGCCCGGCAGGCCGCGCTTCTTCAGATCCAGCAGCAGCTTGCACCACGACTCCTTCGATTCCAGATAGCCGCCGCCAATCGCCACATACTCTTTCTCGCCTTCCGGCGTCACGCCGGTGTGAATGCCGTCGACCCACTGCGCCTTGAGCCGGCTCACCGTGTTTGGCGACATGCTTGCTACCCTACCACCCAGCATGATGCCTAGCGCCTCGCTCATGTCACCTATCGAGATGCCGCGCAGGTACAGCCATGGTAGCGCCCGCCGACACACGCGCCGACTTGCGCACGTACGGCGCGGCACGACCGCCGAATTGAAGTGAATGCCAGAGAGCCAGAGCGGTCCCGCACCTTGGGTACCCTGACCTTCACCGGGCCAACCGCCGTGACGATCTCGCGCTCGGACAGGTAGCCGTTACGCACAACGGAGCGTCGGCCTTCGATCGATTTCACGTTGCTGTACTGCTCCAGTATAGCGACAAGCTCCGCTTCAACTGCCTACTGGATCATCTGTCGTGCACCCTGCTGGATTAGCTCGTCGAGCACGCTCTTCATTTCTGCTTTACCGCTGTTCGCTTCTTTCGTAGACTTTTTCATGGTAGCCGGTTCCGGCTCCCGCCGAGTTCGATGGTTGTGCTTCTGACACGCAACATTCTCGGCTAAACCGCCACCGCCTGCTCAAAATTCCGTCTGCCCGTCGGGCACCACTTTCGACAATAGGCTCGTGGCGATCACCACCAACCTGAATTTCAGCGAGCGGGCCAGTGTGTTCGTGGATGCAAAGCTGACTACAGCGTTGCTGGACCGCGTTATCCATCACTGCCACATCGTGGAGACAGGCAACGAATCCTGGCGCTTCAAGACCAGTTTAGCGAAAGCAAGGGTGCCAAGAAAGAGAGCGGTAAAAGCAGCAGACGTCGAGGAATTATCCACGCCGGAGTAGATGTACCCCGCTGTCTCGGGGTAGGTCAAATTTAAGGCAATGCTGATCAAGTTCACCGTCCCCGTGGTCCAGCCGTTATAGATAGGTGGATATGACCCGAGCAAGG
>JAYFSB010000294.1:0-3571 GCA_040946865.1 Burkholderia sp. | reverse complement strand
CGAAAGCGGATCGCCGCCGGATCAAAGAACTCGAGCGCGAAGTTCGTCGCAAGGACCGTGCGCTGGCCGAGACGACCTCCTTGTTGGTGCTGTCAAAAAAACTCGAGGCGATCTTCCACAAGGGAGAGGACGAATGATCGGTCTCGAGGATCGCCAGATAACTGCCCGAAACATCGAAGCGGTTCATCAGGCCGGTGCCGGTGTACGGTCGCGCCTGTCTTGCGAGACTGCCGGCCGGCATTGCCGTACGCACCCTACAACGCTGGAAGGCCCAGGATGGGCTGCAAACCAGCGACAGTCGGTCACAAGGCGGCTTATCCCAAGCCGAGAGCGCATGCGCTGACCAAACGCGGAAGCGTCAGGCTGTACTCGCAGTCGCCAACGAACCGCGCTTCGCAGATATGCCGCCTGCGCGGATCGTGCCGGCGCTGGCCGACGAAGGCGTCTATCTGGCGAGCGAATCAACCTTCTGTCGGTTACTGCGGGCGCAAGGTCAGAGCGCTCATCGCGGTCGGGCCAAAGCGTCCCAAGCCAGCCGCGAGCCGAGCACGTACATCGCGAGCGCAGTTCGCCAAGTCTGATGCTAGGATATGACATATTTGCCCGCCACCGACGATGCCGATCATGCTGTCCGGGTCGTTTAGGGGGCGGCGCGTTGGCCGAAGGGATTGCCGCTGACGAGCAGCGCCCCGTTCTGCACGGCGACAACGGCTGGCTCTACACTAAAGGCTACGACGGTGCTGGCGATGCTTCGCTGGCTCGGCGTGAAACCCTCGTATTCGCGTCCGCGCGTCAGCGACGACAAACGCGTTTGTCGAATCCCTGTTCCGCACGGCCAAGTACCGTCCCGAGTTCCAGGCGCACCGCTTTGCAGACCTGGACGCTGCCAGGCAATGGGCGATGCGCTTCGTGCATTGGTACCACAACGAGCATTGGCACAGCGGCATCCGTTACGGCACGCCGGTGAAGACATCGCGATCTTCGCCGCTCGGCACGAGCTCTACCAGGGCCGCTCGTGAGCGGCATCCGGTGCGCTGGTCGGGCCAAACGCGCAACTGGACGCCTACCGGTTCCGTCGCGCTCAATCCCGAGCGCGATGCCATCCGTCAACGAGGTCGGAATCAGGGGTCATAAACAGGCTCACGTTGCATGACAGAGGCGACAACTACCTTGACGCGCACCGACTGCGGTGAAAGACATCTGCTGGGCGAGCATCAGCACCATTGCCTCGAACAGCAGCGTGAAGCTCTTGGGCTTGTCGGCCCCCTCTGGCTCGACGAATGTCACGTGGCCGTCGGCAGCTTGATGCGAGGCGTGCGCTCTTCGAGAAAGCAGTCGTGCTGGAAGAAGTTCAAGTGCCGGCAGCGCTTGACAACGGTGTCATGCACGGGATGGCCGCCGGCGATCTCTAGATGCGGGAAGCGATTGCCGGCAACGACATCGATGTTGACCGTCAACCGCTTCGCAGCCGCGTCGAAATCGATGCCGTTCACGAACCACGGATCGCTGATACCCAAAGCCGTCTCGAACAACTTGCTATGCATGACTACCGTCGCTCACGTGCAAATCAGGCAATTTACCACCCACTCGAAATTCAACAGAAGCAAAATGATGGGTACCACTTTGGCGCCGATCTTTGCTGGCGTCTACGACAGCCATGCCGAGTCGCTTACGAAATTAGCGCTTACGCATCTGCGTCAAAATCATGAAACAATGCCCGGTCAGCCGCGCCAGGCGGCACCCATAGGAGTCCGAGAGCATGTCCAAACGCAAGACCGCCAGCCAGGCGGCAGCCGAGCCCGTGGCCGGCAAGACCACGCAAATCGTCGAGCGTCGTCCGAGCCGCGCCGAAGCCGAGGACGCCGTGCGCGTCCTGCTGCGCTGGGCCGGCGACGATCCCGTCCGCGAGGGCCTGCTCGACACGCCAGCGCGCGTGGCGCGCGCCTACGAGGAATTTTTCAAGGGTTACCAGCTCGAGCCAAAGGACATCCTCGCGCGCACCTTCAGCGAGGTGGATGGCTACGACGAGATGATCGTGCTGAAGGATATCCGCTTCGAGAGCTATTGCGAGCACCACATGGTGCCGATCATCGGACGCGCGCACGTGGCCTACCTGCCGAACCACCGCGTGGTCGGCATCTCGAAGCTGGCGCGGCTGGTCGACGCCTTCGCCAAGCGCCTGCAGATCCAGGAAAAGATGACGGTGCAGATCGCCGACACGCTGTTCGAGGTGTTGCAGCCCAAGGGTGTGGGCGTGATCCTCGAGGCCGCGCACCAGTGCATCTCCACGCGCGGCATCCACAAGCCCGGCGTCGAGATGGTCACCTCGCGCATGCTCGGCACCTTCCGCACCGATCCGGCCACGCGTCGCGAATTCCTCTCGATCGTGTCGAATCCGTCCTCGGTCAACCTGACGAACACGTGATGCCGCACGACACCGACCTGCGCAAGATGCCCGTGGTGCTGGTGACGGGCGCCGCGCGTCGCGCGGGCCGCGCCTTCGCCAGGCACTTCGGCGCGCGCGGCTATCGCGTCGCGGTCCACTACGACCGCTCGGCCGAGGCGGCCGCCGAGGCCGTCGGCGAAATCGGCGCGGACGGCGGCGAGGCCGTTGCGCTGCAGGCTGACCTGGCGGACGCCGAGGCCTGCGACGCGCTGATCGGGGCTGTCTATGCGCGTTTTGGGCGGCTCGACGTGCTCGTCAACAACGCCTCGGTATTTTGGCAGGACCACTTCCCTGGCTTCGACCTGGCAGCCTTCGACAGTGCCTGGACCGTCAACTGCCGTGCGCCGATCCTGCTCGCCCGGGCCTTCTACGAGCGCGCTAGGACTACCGACCAGCAGGGCGTGGTGATCAACGTGATCGACCAGAAGATCAAGGAAAACTTCCATCGCGACCACTTCAGCTACACGGTCGCGAAGGCCGCGCTCGGCAACCTGACCCAGATGCTGGCGATGTCGGCCACGCCGGTGCTGCGCGTCAACGCGGTGTTCCCGGGGCTGATGCTGCCCAGCGACGACCAGACCGAGGCCGACTTCGCACATGCGAGCCGCGCCTCCACGCCGCTCGCGCGCATCGCCGGGCCCGAGGATGTCGCCAACGCGATCCTGCTGCTGACGGGCAGCGCCTACAACGGTGTGGATTTCGTGGTGGATGCGGGACAGAACCTGATTCGCGTCGACCAGGACGTGCTCTACAAACATCGCTCGCCGGCGCGCGGCACCTGAGTCAGACCACTGGTTCGAAATCACCTTGGTTCGGGACCCTGATCAAGCGAGCGGATCGTTGCTCGCAGCGCATTTCCCTCGATCGCGGCGGCTCCCGAAAAACCTCACCTTCGATATCGTTTGAAGCAGGCACCGTGAACGTGGTGCCTGTTTTTCGTCTCTATTGAATTTCGAGTGGGTGGCAAATTGCCCGATTTGTACGTGAGCGACGGTAGTCATGCATAGCAAGTTGTTCGAGACGGCTTTGAGTATCAGCGATCCGTGGTTCGTGAATGGCATCGATTTCGACGCGGCTGCGAAGCGGTTGACGGTCAACATCGATTTCGTTGCCGGCAGTCGCTTC
>JAYFSB010000293.1:0-3574 GCA_040946865.1 Burkholderia sp. | reverse complement strand
CCATTCCTCCGTCCACTACCTGATTGCCGACTAGATCCAGATAAATCGTGTCCACGATCGCTGATCGTGGGCGCGATTTATCTGGATCCATACGAATTCCACGTGCTCATCATCTTGCCTCATGCGCGTGCGAATGTGGAACCGGCCTTGCCGAGTCGCTTACATCGATGCCTTCGAGCACCATCGACAACTGAGCGCTCGTCAGATGGATGTTGCCACCGTCGGCCTGCGGGCCAGATAAACCGACCTCGCTCCAATCGCTTTGCAAGCAGCCAGAGCCTGTCATCAGTGGCCCATAGCAGCTTGACGAGATCGCCGCGGCACCCACGGAAGATGAATAGGTGGCCTACCCAACGGATTTTCTGCGAGCTCTGTCTGTACTTACGCATCATGATCGCAGGCTCTCCAATACAGTTCGCAGCAATATCGAGGTTGACAACGCCATCGACCTTGACCACCGCTCGTCCGAGCCGGACTTCAATCGTGCCAATGGGTACGGCCGGTTTCGCGATCTCCGGTTTGATTGGTGGCGCTGCGATGACCGCCGGCCTCATATCGCTCACGACCGTCACTGGCAGCAGCGTTGCCTCTGACGCCCTTTGCTCGGCACGATACCGGTGCCGCCAGGTGAACGCCAGATTCGCATTCGGACCATGCTCACGGGCCAGTTTGGTGACTGAAACACCTGGCTCGCACGCGGCGATTGCTATGCGGCGCCGGAACTCAGGACTATGGTTCGGGCGTCCTTTGCGACTACCCGGCTTCTCTGTGTCTAACAAAGCAATGTCCATCACTTCGAAAGTGATGGACACCACTTTGGCGTCGATCTTTGCTGGCGTCTACGACCGCCATGCCGAGTTTCTTACACACCCGCCAAGGTTGAACGACATGGTTCGACTGGTGGCCAAGTGCGGTGGCTTGCTTGCTCCGCACAAAGGCGATGGCGAAACCCGGCGAAGGCGATCTGGGAAGGCTTGCAGCGCGTTATGACGGCGGCTGAAACGTTACGGGCTCTGCGTAAGCGAGGCCGTTTGATGCGAGATGTGTATAACGAGGTGTTCTGAACCCCGTTGAAAACGGGGGGGGATTAACCGGGTTATCGAATTCATCGCCGAGAGGCCCGCGTGGTGCGGCTCGGGTCGCGGAGGTGCAGGAAACGTGCGATCGAGAACAGGAAAATCGAACGCGCCAACCTTACCCGCCAAAAACTTTATGATTTATTCAGATGAGGGGCAACTGATTCGGATCGATTATTTTTGTAAGAAAGTTCGGAAGGCCTTCTCTGGCGAGCGTTGTGCCGATTGAATCCGATCGATTCGGATAAATGGGGGAGGATAATTTGGCGGAAGCGGTGAGATTCGAACTCACGGACGGTTGCCCGTCGCCGGTTTTCAAGACCGGTACCTTAAACCACTCGGCCACGCTTCCACGGCGTGCATTGTAACCGAAATGCTGCTGCCGCCCCAAGCTTTGGGGCGGCAGCGTGCGCATCCTGCCTTGTCGGCCGGCTGGTTCAGCCCGTCTCGTCGTCGGCGTCGCGCAGGAACAGCTCCTGCAGGTCGTTGAGGAAGCGCTGGCCCAGCGGCGTCGGCGCGATGCGCTCGTAGTCGCGCGCGATCAGCCCGCGACGCTCGGCCTCGACCAGCGCCGGCTCGATGGCTGACAGCGGCAGTCCGGTGCGCTCGGTATAGCTGGCCACCGGAAAACCCTCGGCCAGCCGCAGCGTGTTCAGCATGAACTCGAAGGGCAGGTCGCGCGGGCGGGCCTCGCGTTCCTCCTGCACCGGCGTGCCGGCCATGGCCTGCTCCATATAGGTGGCGGGATGCTTGTAGCGTGCCTGCCGCAGAATCCGGTTCGGGAACGAGAGCTTGGTATGCGCGCCCGCGCCGATGCCGAGGTAGTCGCCGAAGCGCCAGTAGTTGAGGTTGTGCTTGCACTGCCGGTTTGGCCGCGCGTAGGCCGAGACCTCGTAGCGCCCGTAGCTGGCCTGCGCGGTGCGCTCGTGGATCCATTCCTGCATGTCGGCCGAGGCGTCATCGTCGGGAACGGCCGGCGGGAACTTCGCGAACAGCGTGTTTGGCTCGAGCGTCAGGTGGTAGAGCGACAGGTGCGGTGGCGCATACGACAGCGCTGTCTCGATGTCGGTCCGACATTCCTCGAGGGTCTGCTTCGGCAGCGCCAACATCAGGTCGAGATTGAAGTTGTCGAAGGTGCTGGCGGCGATCTCGACCGCCGCGCGTGTCTGCGCGGTGTCGTGAATGCGGCCTAGTGCCTTCAGATGCGCCTCGTTGAAGCTCTGGATGCCGATCGACAGACGGTTTACGCCGCTGGCGCGGAACTGCGCGAACTTGGCCACCTCAAAGGTGCCGGGATTCGCCTCGAGCGTGATCTCGGCGTCGGCATCAAGCGGCAGCAGGGCGCGCACGTCGGACAGCAGGCGGTCAAGCCCGGCCGCCGAGAGCAGGCTGGGCGTGCCGCCGCCGATGAAGACGGTATGCACCTGGCGGCCCCAAACGAAGGGCAGCGCCTGTTCAAGGTCGGCGCGTAGCGCGTCGAGATAGGCCTCCTCGGGGAAACGCTCGCCCTTCCATTCGTGTGAGTTGAAATCGCAGTAGGGGCACTTGCGCACGCACCACGGGAAATGCATGTAGAGCGCCAGCGGCGGCAGCGCGCTCAGGCACACCTGGCCCGGCGAGGCGAAGGTGGCGTCGATGCGCTGGCCGGTTTCGGCGGCCTGGCTCACGCTGGGTCGCCGAGGCGGGCCAGCAGCGCGCGCAGGGCGATCGTGCGATGGCTGATGCCGTTCTTGACGGCCGGCTCGAGCTCGGCCACGGTGACACCCAGCGCCGGCAGCAGGAAATGCGGGTCGTAGCCGAAGCCGTGCTGGCCGCGCGGCGTGTCGACCACCTCGCCGTGCCAGCGGCCTTCCGCGAACAGCGGCTCGGGATCGTCGGGATGCCGAACCAGTGCCAGCACGCAGTAATAATAGGCGCAGCGGTCGTCAACCTCGGGCAGCTGCGCCACCAGGTGCACGTTGTTTGCCGCGTCGCCTTTCTCCAGGCCTGCGAGCTGCGCGTAGCGCGCCGAATGCACGCCCGGTGCGCCGCGCAGCGCGCGCACACAGAGCCCCGAGTCATCGGCGATGGCCGGCAGGCCGGTGGCGCGCGAGGCATGGCGCGCCTTGGTCAGCGCGTTCTCGATGAAGGTCGGATACGGTTCTTCCGCCTCGGACACATCCAGCTTGCACTGCGGAATGATCTCGATGCCGACCGTCTCGAACAACGCCGCTAATTCGCGCAGCTTGCCGGCGTTGTTCGAGGCCAGCACGATGCGCGAGAAGCCGTGCGAAGGATCCTTGCCGATGCTCATGTCAGTTACCTAGGTAGTGTTCACATTTACGACTGACCCAAACGCGCAGGCAAGCGACGCAAATACAAGATAGCTCTCAGCAAGCTTGTCATATCGAGTGAAGACGCGGCGAAAATGCTTAAGGCAGCATCAAGTGTCTGCATTCGCGATGTCGTCAAGCCTGCGTAGCGAATCGATCATGAACGAAGTTGTCCTGGTTTGTTGT
>JAYFSB010000292.1:0-3577 GCA_040946865.1 Burkholderia sp. | reverse complement strand
TGCCTTGCTCGGATCATGTCTACCGATCTATAACGGCTGGACCACGGGGACGGCGGACTTGATCAGCATTGCCTTAACTCCCTGCGGGTCCAGTCGGGTGGATTGTTGCGCCGGAGCCTGCCAGGCAACTGGCGCGCTGCTGGGCGAGCGGCGCAAGATAGCCGCCAGCGCGCAACGGACGACCCGGTTCCTTCTTCGCGGCTGGTTCCGGTGCCCGCCAGCCGTTATGGCGCAATTCGCGACTGATCGAACTCAGCGTGTGATGCAAGCAGCGGGCAATTGCCCGCTGCTTGCATCCCTGCTCAAGGCTCAGCTGGACCATCGTGCGCTCTTCACAACTCAGTTGTTTGTAGGTTCACATCGCAACACAATACCTCTCGGTAGGTGTTGCACTTCAAATTTGAGGCTGCCTACCGAAAAAACCCTGGGGTTTCGTGAAAAAAGCTGGCCGAGGCGGCACCCGGTGCAGCTGCGACAGCATCGTTATAATCGCGGCATGTCCAAATTCACCGATTCCGCCGTCGCGCCTGCCTCCAGCCCGCGCCCGCTGCGTGCGATCCAGCCGCTGCCCGATCAGCTGATCAGCCAGATCGCGGCCGGCGAGGTGGTCGAGCGCCCCGCCTCCGTGGTCAAGGAACTGCTGGAGAACGCGCTCGACGCCGGCACCGGCAGCCTGCGCATCGTGCTCGAGGAAGGCGGCGTCAAACGGATCTCGATCACCGACGACGGCTGTGGGATTCCTGCCGACCAACTGTCGCTCGCGCTGATGTGCCATGCCACCAGCAAGATCTGCTCGCTGCACGAGCTCGAGTCAGTCACCACGCTCGGCTTTCGCGGCGAGGCGCTGGCCTCGATCGCCTCGGTCGCCGACATGTCGATCACCAGCCGCACAGAGGAAGCCGCGCACGCCACCCGCATTGACGCCGACACGGGCGCGCTCTCGCCCGCGGCCGGCACGCGCGGCACCACCATCGAGGTGCGCGAACTCTACTTCAACACGCCGGCGCGCCGAAAGTTCCTGAAAAGCGAGCAGACCGAATTCGGCCATTGCCTGGAAATGATCCGCCGTGTCGCGCTGGCGTGCCCCGAGATGGCGATCTCGGTGCTGCACAACGGCAAGGCCGTTGAGCACTGGAACGCCAGCGAGCCGGCGGTGCGCGTCTCGAGGATCCTCGGCGAGGGTTTCGCCACCGCCCACCTGCCGCTCGACGAACGCGCTGGACCGCTCGCCGTCTACGGCTGCGCGGGCCTGCCGACTGCCAGCCGCGGCCGCGCCGACCAGCAATATTTTTTCGTCAACGGCCGTTTTGTGCGCGACAAGCTGCTGACCCACGCAGTGCGCGCCGCCTACGAGGACGTACTGCACGGCGATCGCTACCCCTCCTACGTGCTGTTCCTCGACCTGTTGCCCGAGGCGGTCGACGTGAACGTACATCCGTCCAAGATCGAGGTGCGCTTCCGCGATTCACGCTCGATTCACCAATACGTGTTTAATGCCGTGCAGCGCGCGCTGGCGCGGCATGCCGGCACCTCGCCCGAAACCACCGCGGGCGGGCATGCCGCGCACCTCGCACCGGCACAGCCGGGCGGCACAGCATCGGCCGATAGCGCGGGCGGCCTCGACGACGGCAGCCCCCGCCCGGTCTCGGGCAGCACCTGGATGCGCCAGTCGCGCATGACCCAAGGCACCCTGCCCGTGACCCAGCCGCTCGCGCTCTACGCCGCCTTGTTCGGCCGCAAGGACGGCCAGGCCGGTGACGGCAGCGCCGACACGCACCTCACCGAGCCAGCACCAGTGCCGTTCGGTGCGCACGACGAGCAGCCGCTCGGCTTCGCGCTCGGCCAGGTCCACGGCATCTACGTGCTGGCGCAGAACGCGCAGGGCCTGGTGATCGTCGACATGCACGCCGCACACGAGCGGATCCTCTACGAACAGTTCAAGACCGCGCTGGCCAACCGCAGCATCGCGGTGCAGTCGCTGCTGCTGCCGGTGACGATCACGGCTACGCCGGTCGAGATCGGCACCGCCGATGAGGAACGCGAGACGCTCGACGCGCTCGGTTTCGACCTGGCGATGCTCTCGCCGACCACGCTGGCGATCCGCGCCGTGCCGGCCCTGTTGAAGGATGCCGACTTGCCGACGCTGGCGCGCGCGATCCTGGCCGACCTGCACGAGTTCGGCGGCTCGCGCGTGCTTACCAAGCGCCAGCACGAACTGCTTGGCACGCTGGCCTGTCACCACGCGGTGCGCGCGAACCGGCACCTCACGCTCGACGAGATGAACACGCTGCTGCGCCAGATGGAGGCGACCGAACGCGCAGACCAGTGCAACCACGGTCGCCCGACCTGGTACCAACTCACGCTCGGCGAGCTCGACCGCCTATTCATGCGCGGACAATGATCATGCCGAATCATCGCGCGCCCCTCACGGTGGCGTGCCTGCTGGGACCGACCGCCTCGGGCAAGACCGCGACGGCGCTAGCGCTGGCCGAGCGCCTACCGATCAAAATCGTCAGCGTCGACTCGGCCCTGGTCTATCGCGGCATGGACATCGGCACCGCCAAGCCGAGCCACGAGGAACGCGAGCGCGTCCCGCACCACCTGATCGACATCATCGACCCGGCCGTGGCCTACTCGGCCGCCGAATTCCGTGCCGACACGCTGCGCCTGGTCGAGGAAATCGCCGCGCGCGGGCACATCCCGCTACTGGCGGGCGGCACCATGCTCTACTACAAGGCGCTCACGCAAGGGCTCAACGAGTTGCCGGCCGCCGATCCCGAACTGCGCGCGCGACTCGACGAGGACGCCGCGCGCGATGGCTGGCCAGCGCTGCATGCGCGGCTCACCGGTATCGACGCGGCTACCGCCGCGCGACTCGCGCCAAACGACGCGCAGCGGGTCCAGCGCGCTCTTGAGGTGTTCATGCTGAGCGGGCAGCCGATGTCGGCACTGCTGGCGGCACCGCGCGAGGACGCGGCGGCCACGCGCTACCACTTCGTGCCGGTGACGCTCGAGCCGTCGGACCGAGCGGTGCTGCACGCGCGGATCGCCACGCGCTTCGACGCGATGCTCACGGCCGGTTTCATAGAGGAGGTGGAACGGCTGCGCTGCCGCGAGGACCTGCATCTGGGTTTGCCCTCGATGCGCTGCGTCGGCTACCGGCAGGCCTGGGAGTACCTGGACGGCGCAACCGATCGCACGACCATGCGCGACAAAGGCGTGTTCGCGACGCGCCAGCTCTGCAAGCGGCAGCTCACCTGGCTGCGCTCGATGCCGGAGCGGGTGGTGGTCGACTGCTGTGCCGAGGATGCGCCGGCGCGCGCGGTGGCGGCGCTCGAGCGCGTGCTGGCGGCGAACATCGGCTAGCCGCCTCAATCACTCTGATTCGATCCGCCAAATGAAAAGGGCCGCGATTCGATATCGTGGCCCTTCGTGTTCCTGCAGGGCGACTGAACGACCGGCGGTGCCGAATCGCTTACCCTCTGATGAACGCTGGCGACATGTTAAGGCAATGCTGATCAAGTGTCTGCATTCGTGATGTCGTCAAGCCTGCGAAGCGAATCGATCATGAACGAAG
>JAYFSB010000291.1:0-3585 GCA_040946865.1 Burkholderia sp. | reverse complement strand
ATGGCACCCAGGACGACCGACAACAAACCAGGACAACTTCGTTCATGATCGATTCGCTATGCAGGCTTGACGACATCACGAATGCAGACACTTGATCAGCATTGCCTAAACAGACCCTAAGCGTTCGCTGAATGACGGTCCCGGTTTTCCGCGGGCGGCAACGAAAAGCCGCCCGAAGGCTGCAGTGCCGATGGCGGCTTTTGTTATGCTACGGGCTTTGCAATTCATCGAATCACATCATGAACTACCCTCATCCGATCATCGCGCCCGAAGGCTGGCCGTTCATCGCGATCGCTGCCCTCATCGCGCTGTTGATCCATGCAGTCGCGGGTTTCGGCCTCGCTTGGCCATTCTGGCTGTTGCTCGTCTTCGTGGTGCAGTTTTTCCGCGACCCCGCCCGGTCGATCCCGACCGAGGCCAATGCGGTGCTGTGCCCGGCCGACGGGCGCATCGTCGCGGTGGAAACCACGCATGACCCCTACGCGAACCGCGAGGCGCTCAAAATCAGCGTGTTCATGAACGTGTTCAACGTTCATTCGCAGCGCTCGCCGGTCGACGGCGCGGTCACCAAGGTCAAATACTTCCCAGGCGCGTTTCTGAACGCTGCGATCGACAAGGCCTCGACCGAGAATGAGCGCAACGCGGTGGTGATCCACACCGGCAGCAACCATATCGTCACCTCGGTGCAGATCGCCGGGCTGGTGGCGCGGCGCATTCTCTGCTACGTGCGCAATGGTGAACCGCTCACGCGCGGCCAGCGCTACGGCTTCATACGCTTTGGTTCACGCGTGGACGTGTACCTGCCGATCGGCAGCCGCGCCCGCATCTCGATCGGCGAAAAGGTTTCCGCATCGTCGACGATTCTTGCTGAGTTGCCGTAGTAAGCGACAGGAGGCTCGATGGCTGCATTCAAACCGCGCCGGCCGCGCAACGGCAAATCCCTGCCTCGCTCGTTCCGAAACAACAAGGTGCTCGGTGTCGACAATTCGTCGGTCGAGCCGCGCCGCGCCGCGCGCCAGCAGTTCCTGCGCACGCGCGGCATCTACCTGCTGCCCAATGCCTTCACCACCGCCGCGCTGTTCTGCGGCTTCTTCGCGGTGGTGCAGGCGATGAACGTGCGCTTCGAGATCGCCGCTATCGCGATCTTCGTGGCGATGGTGCTCGATGGCATGGACGGCCGTGTGGCGCGTATGACGCACACCCAGAGCGCCTTCGGTGAGCAGTTCGACAGCCTGTCCGACATGGTCTCGTTCGGCGTGGCACCGGCGCTGGTGATGTACGAATGGGTTCTGAAGGACCTGGGTCGCTGGGGGTGGCTGGCCGCCTTTGTCTATTGCTCGGGTGCCGCGCTGCGCCTGGCGCGCTTCAACACCAATATCGGCGTGGTCGACAAGCGCTTTTTCCAGGGCCTGCCGAGCCCGGCCGCGGCCGCGCTGATCGCCGGCTTCGTGTGGCTGACCACTGACAACCGCGTGCCGCTCAAGCTCGGCTGGCTGCCCTGGGCGGCCTTCGTGTTGACCATCTATGCCGGTGTGACCATGGTGTCGAACGCGCCTTTCTACAGCGGCAAGGCACTCGACGTACGGCACCGTGTGCCGTTCGCGGCGATCCTGCTGGTAGTGGTGGCCTTCGTGCTGGTGTCCTCCGACCCGCCGCTGATGCTGTTTGGCCTGTTCGTGCTCTACGGCCTGTCGGGCTACGTGTTCTGGGGCTACATGGCGATCTGCAGCCGCACCAATCCAGCCCGTTCGTCCCAGCGCGAGCACTGAAGACGCGGTGCCACTCGCGAACCAGCCCCATTTCGGTGCAAGACGGCGACCCTGACCCAGTCGCCGTTTTTTCGTCCGGCGCGGGATCGGCGGGGCGGGGCATGTTCTGGGTCAGGTCTTCTGTACGCGTAAGCGACTCGACATGGCCGTCGTAGACGCCAGCAAAGATTGACGCCAAAGTGGTATCCATCATTTTCGAAGTGATAGACACCACTTTGTTAGACACAGAGAAGCCGGGTAGTCGCAAAGGACGCCCGAACTATAGTCCTGAGTTCCGGTTCCGCATAGCAATCGCCGCGTGCGAGTCAGGTGTTTCAGTCGCCAAACTGGCCCGCGAGCATGGTCTGAATGTGAATCTGGCGTTCACCTGGCGGCACCGGTATCGTGCCGAGCAAAGGGCGTCAGAGGCAACACTGCTGCCAGTGACGGTCGTGAGCGATATAAGGCTGGCGGTCATCGCAGCGCCACCAATCAAACCGGAGATCGCGAAACCAGCCGTACCCGTTGGCACGATTGAAGTCCGGATCGAACGAGCGGTGGTCAAGGTCGATGGCGTTGTCGACCCCGATATGCTGCGAACCGTATTGCAGAGTCTGCGATCATGATCTTTTTACCTACCGGTACACATCTGGCTTGCGGCGGGCGTCACCGATAGGCGTTTCGGATTCCAGGGACTGGCTGTGAAAGTACGACAGCGCTCGAAGAAAATCCGCTGGTGTGGTCACCTATTCATCTTCCGTGGGTACCGCGGCGATCTCATCAAGATGCTGTTGGCCACTGATGACGAGCTCTGGCTGTGCTTGCAAAGCAATTGGAGCGAGGTCGGTTTGTCTGGGCGCAGGCCGACGGTGTCAAGAGATCCATCTGACGAGCGCTCAGTTGTCAATGTTGCTCGAGGGCATCATTGGCACCAGCCTCGGCGCACCGTCGCGCTGGCGATGTTGTAACCAGCGCGCAACGCTTATAAACATGCGACGCATGTCCGATCATGCGCCACTTCCTGATACCGTTGCCGAGCTCCATGCCCTGGTGCTCGAGCAGCAGGCATCGGTCGAAGAACAACAAGCCTCACTCGAGAAAATAGTGCAGGAGCCTGCTGCGCGTAATCAGGAGATCGAACGCCTGAAGGCGCTAATCGACAAGCTCAAACGCATGCACTTCGGTCGCAAGCCCAAGCAACTTGATCGCCAGATCGAGAACCTCGAAACCCGGCTCGAGGATCTGACGGATCTGACGGCTGGGCGCGGCGCTGTCGATGACAGGGCAAGGACAAGGCCGCGAGCAGCAAGGAACCCGTTTCGCGGGTGCCACTGCTGCCGCATCTGCTGCGCGAAGAAGATCGTGCTCGAACCCGATCCGGCCTGCCGATCGAGCGCAGCATTGCCCATCCCAGCGCGCTCGCCGATATCGTCGTGTCGAAGTTCGCGGATCATCAACCGCTGTATCGGCAAGCGGAGATCGCTGCGCGTGACGGTGTGACGCTTGATCGTGCCAGCATGGGCCGCTGGGTCGGCCAGATCGCCGAGCTTTGCAAACCGCTGATCGATCGAAGCGATTCAGCGCTACACGTTGTGTCCCAGTAAATTGCACACGGACGATACGCCGGTCGCCGTGCTCGCGCCAGACAACGGGAATACCCTGACCGGTCGGTTCTGGGTCTACGCACGCGACGATCACCGCTCGGGCTCGACGGAACCGGCTGGTATGGTTCGACTTCTCGCCGGACCGCAAAGGCGTCCACCCTCAAACTCAGCTCGCGGCATTCCACGGCATTCTGCAGGCGGATGCCTACGCCGGCTTCGATCAACTGTACGCG
>JAYFSB010000290.1:0-3592 GCA_040946865.1 Burkholderia sp. | reverse complement strand
GATAAACCGACCTCGCTCCAATCGCTTTGCAAGCAGCCAGAGCCCGTCATCAGTGGCCCACAGCATCTTGACGAGATTGCCGCGGTGCCCACGAAAGATGAATAGGTGGCCACCCAGCAGATTTTCTTCGAGCGCTGTCTGTACTTTCGCAGACAGTCCTTGGGATCCGAAACGCATATCGGTGACGTCCGCCGTAAGCCAGATACGTGTACCGGTAGGCAAAGAGATCATGATCGCAGGCTCTGCAATACGGTTCGCGACATATCAAGGTCGACAACGCTGTCGACCTTGACCACCGCTCGTCCGATCTGGACTTCAATCGTGCCAACGGGTACGGCGCGGTTTCGCGATCTCCGGTTTGATTGATAACGCTGCGATGACCTCTGGCCTCATATCGCTCACGACCGTCACCGGCAGCAGCGTTGCCTCTGACACCTTTTGCTCGGCACGATACCGGTGCCGCCAGGTGAACGCCAGATTTCCATTCGGACCATGCTCGCGAGCCAGTTTGGCGACTGAAACACCTGGCTCGCATGCGAGCGATTGCTATGCAACGCCGGAACTCAGGACTATGGTTCGGGCGTCCTTTTTGCGACTATCCAGCTTTTCTGTGTCTAACAAAGTGGTGTCCATCACTTCGAGAATGATGGACACCACTTTGGCGTCGATCTTTGTTGGCGTTTACGACGGCTATGCCGAGTCGTTTACGAAAAGGGCATCGCGAATCGAATCGCGATGCCCTTTTTGCATTGTCGCCAGCCCCACACGCCCTGACGAGTCGGGTGCCCACGCCTTGCGTTACGGCACCTCCGGCGCAATCTTCGGCGTCTCGGTGACGACGTCGCCGCACTGCGCGCGATGGCGCAGCGCGTGATCGATCAGCACCAGCGCCAGCATCGACTCGGCGATCGGCGTGGCGCGAATACCCACGCAGGGGTCGTGCCGGCCGAAGGTCTCGACCATGGCCGGCTCGCCCGCCCTGGTGATCGAGCGGCGCGGCGTGTGGATGCTGGAGGTCGGCTTGATGGCGATCGACACGATCAGGTCCTGGCCGGTCGAGATGCCGCCGAGGATGCCGCCCACGTGATTGTTGCCGACGAAACCCTGCGGGGTCAGCTCGTCGCCGTGCTCGGAACCGCGCTGGGCGACGCTGGCGAAGCCGGCACCGATCTCGACGCCCTTCACGGCGTTGATGGTCATCATGGCGTGCGCTATATCGGCGTCGAGGCGATCGTAGAGCGGCGCGCCCCAACCCACCGGCACGCCCAAGGCGACCACGTCGATGCGTGCGCCGATCGAGTCGCCGTCCTTGCGCAGCGTGTCCATGTAGTCCTCAAGCTGCAGGACGATCTCGGCATTCGGCGCGAAGAACGGGTTTTCGCGCACATGCGCCCAGTCGACGAAGGGCACTTCGATCAGGCCGAGCGCGCTCATGTAGCCGCGCACCTCGATGCCGAAGCGCTCGCGCAGCCACTTCTTCGCCACCGCGCCCGCGCCGACGATAGGCGCGGTCAAACGCGCCGAGGAACGGCCGCCGCCGCGATAGTCGCGGATGCCGTATTTCTGCCAGTAGGTGTAGTCGGCATGGCCGGGGCGGAAGGTCTCGACGATATTGCCGTAGTCCTTGCTGCGCTGGTCGATATTGCGAATCAGGAGCGCGATCGGGGTGCCGGTGGTGCGCCCCTCGAACACGCCCGAGAGGATCTCGACCGCATCCGGCTCCTGGCGCTGAGTGACATGGCGCGAGGTGCCGGGCTTGCGGCGATCGAGTTCGAGCTGGATGTCGGCTTCCGTCAACTCCATTCCGGGCGGGCAGCCGTCGATCACGCAGCCAATCGCGGGACCGTGTGATTCACCGAAGGTCGTGACAGTGAAAAGTTTGCCTAGGGTATTGCCGGACATGGGTAGTCGTTCCAGAGAAAAAATCGGGGGAAACTGCTATTCAGCCGCCCCTGCCATCGCGGGTGACGCGGCGCGCCGGACGTGGCCGTGCGACCGACCCTACTTTCAGAAAACTTTCGATCGCTGTAGTTCGAGCCGGCGCTCAGCGCGCTTTTTCAGCTCTTTATCCCGCCCTCATTTGTGCGCGCCTTGTGCGCGCCGCGCAGCTCGCTCACCGCCTGCTGCAGCAGTTCGGGCGCGGCTGCCGAGAGGCCGGGATCGGCTCGCCGACCGCCAGCGTCAGCCGGCGCTCATCACGCCCCTTGCGGATCGGCCGCAGCCAGCGCGCATCGCCGGTGGAAGGTGTGTACGCGACTCGGCAAAGCCGGTCCCCCATTCGCACGCGCGTGAGGCAAGGTGATGAGTACGTGGAATTCGTGTGGATCACGTGAGATCGCGCCCACGATCAGCGATCGTGGACACAATCTATCCTCTATTGAATTTCGAGTGGGTGATAAATTGCCCGATTTGCACGTGAGCGACGGTAGTCATGCATAGCAAGTTGTTCGAGACGGCTTTGGGTATCAGCGATTCGTAGATTCATGAACGGCATCGATTTCGACGCGGCTGCGGGGCGGTTGACGGCGTTGCCGACCCCGATATGCTGCGAACCCCGTATTGCAGAGCCTGCGATCATGATCTTTTTGCCTACCGGTACACGTATCTGGCTTGCGGCGGGCGTCACCGATAGGCGTTTCGGATTCCAGGGACTGGCTGCGAAAGTACGACAGCGTTCGAAGAAAATCCGCTGGGTGGCCACCTATTTATCTTCCGTGGGTGCCGCGGCGATCTCGTCAAGATGCTGTGGGCCACTGATGACGGGCTCTGGCTGCTTGCAAAGCGATGGGAGCGAGGTCGGTTTATCTGGCCGCAGGCCGACGGTGGCAAGATCCATCTGACGAGCGCTCAGTTGTCGATGTTGCTCGAGGGCATCGATTGGCGACAGCCTCGGCGCACCGTCGTGCTGGTGATATTGTAATCCGCGCGCAAGGCTTGTAAATATGCGATGCATGTCCGATCATGCGCCACTTCCTGATACCGTTACCGAGCTCCATGCCCTGGTGCTCGAGCGCCAGATCGAGAACCTCGAAACTCGGCTCGAGGATCTGACGGCCAGGCGCGGCGCTGTCGATATGCAACATGCGAAGACGGGCAAGGACAAGGCCGAGAGCAACAAGGAACCCGTCCCGCGGGCACCACTGCCGCGCCGCATCTGCTGCGCGAAGAGATCGTGCTCGAACCCGATCTGGTCTGCCCGAAGTGCGGCACTGAGATGCCGATGCTCGGTGAGGACGTGTCCGAGCAACTTGTCCGTGTCGCGGCAGCGTTCAAAGTGATCCGCACGATCCGGCGCAAGATGCTCTGCCCGAGCTGCGGCCACATCGAACCAGCCACCGATGCCAGGTCTGCCGATTGAGCTCAGCATTGCCCATCCCAGCGCGCTTGCCGATATCGTCGTGTCGAAGTTCGCGGATCATCAACCGCTGCATCGGCAAGCCGAGATCGCTGCGCGCGACGGTGTGACGCTTGATTGTGTGCCAGCATGGGCCGCTTGGGTCGGCCAGATCGCCGAGCTTTGCAGACCGCTGATCGAAGCGATCCAGCGCTACACATTGCGTCCCGGCAAATTGCACACGGACGATACGCCGGT
>JAYFSB010000289.1:0-3606 GCA_040946865.1 Burkholderia sp. | reverse complement strand
TTCATGATCGATTCGCTTCGCAGGCTTGACGACATCACGAATGCAGACACTTGATCAGCATTGCCTTAACTCCTGTTTCTGATCGCCGACAAGCTCGACTTCTCGAAGATCAACCGACATGTCGCATAACTCACTCAAATTTCAAAATAGCCAAAAAAAGCCGCCCCTGGGGGCGGCTTCTCGCGATACCGGCATGATGGCCGGCGGTGGCGTCCTCAGCCGCCGCGGCGCATCAGATCGAAGAACTCCGAATTGCTCTTGGTCTGGCGGATCTTGTCAAGCAGGAATTCCATCGCCTCAACTTCGTCCATGTCGTGGATGAACTTGCGTAGCACCCAGATCTTCTGGAGGATGTCCGGCTTGATCAGAATTTCCTCGCGGCGCGTGCCTGACCTGTTTAGGTTGATTGACGGATAGACGCGCTTTTCCGCGAGACGGCGCTCGAGGTGCACTTCCATGTTGCCGGTGCCCTTGAATTCTTCGTAGATCACGTCGTCCATGCGGCTGCCGGTTTCGATCAGGGCAGTGCCGATGATGGTCAGCGAACCGCCTTCCTCGATGTTGCGAGCCGCGCCGAAGAAGCGCTTCGGGCGCTGCAGCGCGTTGGCGTCGACACCGCCCGTGAGCACCTTGCCCGAGGCCGGGATCACGGTGTTGTAGGCGCGCGCCAGGCGCGTGATCGAGTCCAGCAGGATCACCACGTCGTGCTTCATTTCGACCAGGCGCTTGGCCTTCTCGATCACCATTTCGGCGACCTGCACGTGACGCGTGGCCGGTTCGTCGAAGGTCGAAGCGATCACTTCGACCGCCACCGAACGCTGCATTTCGGTCACTTCCTCGGGGCGTTCGTCGATCAGCAGCACGAACAGGATCACGTCCGGGTGGTTTTGCTTGATGGCGTGCGCGATGTGCTGGAGCATGACCGTCTTGCCCGACTTCGGCGAGGCCACCAACAGGCCGCGCTGGCCCTTGCCGATCGGCGCGATCATGTCGATGATGCGGCCCGTGACGTTTTCCTCGCCGCGCATTTCGCGCTCGAGCGAAAGCGGCTTGTTCGGATGCAGCGGCGTGAGGTTCTCGAACATGATCTTGTGTTTCGAGGCCTCGGGCGGCTGTCCGTTTACCTTGTCGACCTTCACCAGCGCGAAGTAGCGCTCACCATCCTTCGGCGTGCGGACTTCACCTTCGATGGTGTCGCCGGTGTGCAGGTTGAAGCGGCGGATCTGCGACGGGCTGATATAGATGTCGTCCGTGCTCGCGAGGTAGGACATTTCCGGCGAGCGCAGGAAGCCGAAGCCGTCCGGCAGCACTTCGAGTGTGCCGTCGCCGAAGATCGTCTCTCCCGTTTTTGCGCGCTTCTTTAGAATGGCAAACATCAACTCCTGCTTGCGCAGGCGGTTCGCATTTTCGATCTCCAGACCATTGGCCATTTCGATCAATTCGGAGACGTGCAGAGACTTGAGCTCGGATAAATGCATACAGAGAACCCGCCAGGGAGGAGATGCCACGAAAGATATAGGGAGGAGGGCGAGCGGAGTCGCTCAGAGATTTTTGCGTCGGATGCCGACGTCGAAGGCTCTCTTGAAATTTGAGTGGGTTACGGGACATGTGGGTTGATCTTCGAGAAGTCGAGCTTGCCGGCGATCAGAAACAGCACGGTGCGTATGGTCGTGAGGTTGGGTATATCCGTGCGCCTTTCGCTTGGCGGCCTGGAAGAGTTCGTTGATGGCTTCCAGGAAGCCGTTGGTCTGACGTGTCTGGGTCCAGGTGACGATGCTGTCGAAATAACTACGGATCATGCGGGCGACGTTCTTCATCGGATCGACCTTCGAGTGCACGACGTTCGTGCACCACTGCTCGAGCAGTTCACTGACGACGTTGATCTGCTTGCGATCGAGAAGCTCCCAATTCAGCTGCGACCATCGCAATCCCTTGAGTTCTGGATCGATTCGCCGCATTGGGTTCACAGCTTTCGACGCATGAGCGACGACGTGGAACTTGTCGCAGGTGATGCGAGCATTCGGCAGGTTCGTCTCGACGCCTTTGATGAACGCGAGCGACATGTCAATGCTGACCGACGTGATCTGCTCGGGCTCTACCCCATGCTCGCGCAGGCTCGCGCCGAACGCTTCGATCGTCGCGGCATCCTTGCCTTCGATCACGAACACGACTTTGCGTTTGAGCGCATCAGTCACGAGCGTCAGGTAGTTGTGTTCGCGCTGGTAGGACGTTTCGTCGACGGCGATGCTCGTCATGTCGGACAGGTCAATCTCGGCGAGCGCGAGTTCGACATAGCGTTTGCAAATGGCGCTCACCTGATGCCAGGACTCGCCGACGGTACGGGCGACTGCGGTGAACGATGTCTGCTGGGCGAGCATCAGCACCATGGCCTCGAACAGCAGCGTGAAGCCCTTGAGCTTGTCGGCCCACTCGGGTTCGACGAGCGCCACGCGGCCGCCAGGCAACTTGACGCGAGGTGTGCGTACTTCGAGAGGTAGCAGTCGTGCTGGAAGACGTTCAAGTGCCGATAGCACTTGATGAGGGTGTCGTGCACACGATGGTCGCCAACGATTTCCAGATGCGGGAAGTGACTGCCGGCAACGGAATCGATATTGATCGTCAATCGCTTGGCAGTTGCAGCGAAGTCGACGCCATTCACAAACCACGGATCGCTGATACCCAAGGCCGATTCGAACAGTTGGCTATGCATGACTCCCCTTCGCTCCCGTGCAAATCGGGCAATGTAGCACCCACTCGAAATTCAATAGAGGCAATTCTAGCACACGCCGCCTTTGCTTTGCCGTTCGGCTCTTGTGCAAAAAGCCTGTTGCCGGTTGGCAACAGGCTTTTTGTGGCAATACGGATTTACAGGTGGCTGCTGAGGAAGGCAGTCAGCTGCGACTTGGACAGCGCGCCGACCTTCTGAGCGGTGACCACGCCGTTCTTGAACAGGATCAGCGTCGGGATGCCGCGCACTCCGAACTTGGCCGGGGTGGCGGTATTGTCGTCGACATTGATCTTCACGATCTGCAGCTTGTCGCCGTAGTCCTTCGAGACTTCGTCGAGAATCGGCGCGATCATCTTGCAGGGGCCGCACCATTCCGCCCAGAAATCGAGCAGGACAGGCTTGTCGGATTTGACGACGTCCTGTTCGAACGATGCGTCGTTGATGTGTTTGATCAATTCGCTCATTTGGTCAATACCTCATTCGTTTCGGGGACTGCCTGTGCTCGCCGGTCTTTGCACCGGCTGCCGGTCGGCAGCTCTGCCCCGCGGAAAACGGTGGCGTGAAGCGCTGCAAACCCCGCTGCAAATCCCCGTGACGCGCGGGTCACTCGAGCGTCATATTAGCCTAAATTGCTATTCACCGTTGGCAGTGATAGTATCCGCTCCACGAATAGGGCTATCGACCCTGCCCGACGACAGGACGAAGATGGGGCGGGCGCTTCGGAATACAAGGGGTGGCGGCACTTGTCGCGGTAATGCCGTGTAATGTCTGCAGCAGTGTGTAGCCGTGCGGCGCATCGTAAAGGCAATGCTGATCAAGTGTCTGCATTCACGATGTCGTCAAGCCTGCGTAGCGAATCGATCATGAACGAAGTTGTC
>JAYFSB010000288.1:0-3615 GCA_040946865.1 Burkholderia sp. | reverse complement strand
CAGCCACGAGCGTCAGGTAGTGGTGTCCGCGCTGGTAGGACGTTTCGTCGACGGCAATGCTCGTCATGTCCGACAGGACGATCTCGGCGAGCACAAGTTCGACATAGCGTTTGCAAATGGCGTTCACCCGATGCCAGGACTCGCCGATGGTACGGGCGACTGCGGTGAGCGACATCTGCTGGGCGAGCATCAGCACCATGGCCTCGAACAGTAGCGTGAAGCCCTTGAGCTTGCCGACCCACTCGGGCTCGACAAGTGCCACGCGGCCGTCAGGCAGCTTGATACGAGGTGTGTGTACTTCGAGAAAGCAGTCGTGCTGGAAGAAGTTCAAGTGCCGGCAGCGCTTGACAACGGTATTGTGCACCGGATGGTCGCCGGCGATCTCTGGATGCGGGAAGCGACTGCCAGCAACGAAATCGATATTGACCCCGTCAACCGCCTCGCAGCCGCGTCGACATCGATGCCGTTCACGAACCACGGATCGCTGATACCCCAAGCCGTCTCGAACAACTTGCTATGCATGATTACCGTCGCTCACGTGCAAATCGGGCAATTTACCACCCACTCGAAATTCAACAGAGCCAACAAAGTGGTGTCGATCTTTGCTGGCGTCTACGACGGCTATGCCGAGTCGCTTACGGAGATTCTCGATCGCAAGCAGATCAACCTCATCAGCGAAATTGGGCACGAACGTCATGCGCTCGAAGGTCGATCCGATGAAGGACGTCGCCCGGATGCGCAGTCATGTCGACGGCATCGTCGACTGGACCCAGACACGTCAGATCGACGGTTTCCTGGAAGCCATCAACCGACTCTTCCAGGCCGCCAAGCGAAAGGCACGCGGATACACCAACCTCACGACCATGTGCACCGTGCTGTTTCTGATCGCCGGCAAGCTCGACTTCTCGAAGATCAACCCACATGTCCCGTAACCCACTCATTTTTCAAGAGAGCCAAATGAAGAGCGTGCTCGACGAGCTAATCCAGCAGGGTGCGCGACAGCTTATCCAGCAGGCAGTTGAAACGGAGCTTGCCGCTATGCTTGAGCGCGAGATCGTCACGGCAGTTGGCCCGGTGAAGGTCAAAGTACCCAAGGTGCGGGACCGCTTGGGCTCGGGCATCCACCTCAATTCGGCGGTCGTGCCGCCGCCCGTACGTGCGCAAGTCGGCGCGCGTGTCGGCGGCGCTGCCGTGGCTGTACCTGCGCGGCATCTCGACGAGTGACATGAGCGAGGCGCTGGGCATCATGCTGGGTGGCGAGGTCGCAGGCATGTCACCAAACACGGTGAGCCGGCTCAAGGCGCAGTGGGCCGATGGCATTCACACTGGCGTGCGCAGTGACGATTAGGACGGCCAATGCCTGCTGGTTGATCATCGGCGTGACGCCGGAAGGCGAGAAAGAGCGTGTAGCGGTTGGCGACGGCTACCGAGAATCGAAGGAGTCGTGGTGCGAGCTGCTGTCGAATCTGAAGAAGCGCGGCCTGCCGGCTCTGGTCCATTGCTCGCGTGCGGCGCGACGGCGCAATGAGCTTCTGGGCGCGCGAAGAAGGCGCTGCAAGACATCTGGATGACGGCCACGCGCGCCGATGCGTTGGTCGTATTCAATGACTTTGTCGATAGCGACTCGGCAAAGTACCCGAAGGTGGCGGAAAAACTGATCGAAGCTCGCGACGATCTGCTGGCGTTCTAAAACTTCCCGGCTCAGCATTGGCAGCATCTGCGCACGACCAATCCGATCGAGTCGGCCGAACAGTCGTGACGCAGAATCCAGGCACCGGAGAAGCTCGGTGGAATCGCGTTTAAAGACGGCATCCCGGTGACCGATAGCACACCGGCTCAGCAACTGCTGGCTGCCTGATCATGCCGACGCCCTGTACACCAGATTTGACTTTAACTCCGTAGCGAGGCCGTTTGATGCGAGATGTGTATAACGAGGTAACCTCAACCCCGGTCCGCCACGCAGCCCCGATCACCATGAAATTCCTGTTCGATCTGTTTTCGATCATCCTGTTTTTCGTTGCTTTCAAGGTCTGGGGTATCTTCACCGCCGCCGCCATGGCGATCGTCGCGACGTTGTTGCAGGTGGCCTGGGTGGCCTTCCGCCACAAGAAGGTCGACACCATGCTGTGGGTCAGCCTGGGCGTGATTGTCGTGTTTGGCGGCGCGACCCTGGTGCTGCACGACGAGAAGTTCATCCAGTGGAAGCCGACCGTGCTGTACTGGCTGTTCGCCGTGATCCTGATTGTCGGGCGCTACCTGTTCGGCAAGAACCTGATCGAGAAGATGATGGGCAAGCAGCTGAGCCTGCCGCATCCGATCTGGGACAAGCTCAACCTGGCCTGGGGCCTGTTCTTCGCCGTGCTGGGCGTGGCGAATTTCTATGTGGTGAATCAATACACGCCATCGCAGTGGGTCAACTTCAAGCTGTTCGGCACCACCGGCGCGATGTTCGTGTTCATCATCTTGCAGAGTCGGTGGCTCGCGAAATACCTGAAAGACAGATGACGATGTCAGACGCTTTCTTCAGCGCCTCGCCCGACGGGCGCATCGCGCTGATCGAAGCGCGCCTGAGCAGCGCGCTCTCCCCCGAATCCCTGCATGTCAGCGACGACAGCGCGCAGCACGCCGGTCACGCGGGCGCCGCGGCAGGTGGTGGGCACTATACGGTGACGATCGTGGCCGCCGCGTTCGCCGACAAGTCACGCGTGGCGCGCCATCAGCTGGTGTATGATGCGCTCGCTGATGCGATGCGGCGCGGCATTCACGCGCTCGCGATCGTGGCTTACACTCCCGATGAGTTCAACATGTCTTCACAATAATTCGTTTCACTAGGGTTTGTTTACATTTATAAAAATGTGTTTACGTCCTGTCTTTTGCGCAACGAGACAGGATGGTACGAACGTTAATGAGCGACGAAGTATGGAATAAAGTTCAAGCTATCCTGCCGGGCAAGGAAGGTGGCCGTGGCCGAACGGCATCCAACCATCGCTGGTTCCTCGAAGCGGTGCTGTGGATTGCCTAAACTGGCAGTCCATGGCGTGCTCTTCCCGCGGAATTCGGTCGATGGCATACGGTATATATCCGTTTCTCGCGCTGGCGAAGCCAGGGTGTCTGGCCACGGGTGGCGAATGCTTTGGCAGGCGAGATGGAAATCGAGCACATCCTTATCGATTCGACGATCGTGCGAGCGCACCAGCATTTGGGCCGGGGCGCTTAAAAAAGCGGGCCGCAAACGCTCTCGGACGTTCCCGAGGCGGACTGAGGCCAAACTGCATTTGGCGGTGGATTCGAAGGGTCGCCCGTTGTGACTGATCGTCACTGAAGGACAGGTCGCCGACATCTCGTGCGCGTCGCAACGGGTCGAGCATCTGCGCACCAGAGCGGTTATCGCAGACAAGGGCTACGATGCTGACCACTTCGTGCAACGAATTCGGGCAACGGGCAACTCGTGCAAAGGTCGTGATTCTCCCGCGTTCGAATCACAAGACAAAACGCCGCTACAACAAACCGTGTGCTCTACCGTACAGACAACCTGGTTGAACGGTTCTTCAATCGCATTAAGGCAATGCTGATCAAGTCCACCGTCCCCGTGGTCCAGCCGTTATAGATAGGTGG
>JAYFSB010000287.1:0-3637 GCA_040946865.1 Burkholderia sp. | reverse complement strand
CCGCCAGCGTTGGCTGTTTCATTTTCGTTTGCCTTGCTCGGGTCATATCCACCTATCTATAACGGCTGGACCACGGGAAAGGTGAACTTGATCAGCATTGCTTTAACTGCCTCGCAGCCGCGTCGAAATCGATGTCGTTCACGAACCATGGATCGCTGATACCCAACCAAAGCCGTCTCGAATAACTTGCTATGCATGACTACCGTCGCTCACGTGTAAATCTGGCAATTTACCACCCACTCGAAATTCAACAGAGGCTATAAGGGTTCGGTGGACTTGTGTATAAAGAGGCGGATAGACTCTGCCATAATCGTAAACGTCTACCACGAAGCGCGAGCTTTTTTTGCTGCCGCGCGTTCTTGATCTGTGAACGAACGCAAGCTCGGAATCACTTTTCTCTTATTCATAATGCCTGAAGAACGGAACCTGGAAGGTAAGACCCTGCTGTTGGTTGATGGTTCGAGCTATCTCTATCGAGCTTACCATGCGATGCCTGATTTGCGAGGGCCGGACGGGGAACCGACTGGCCCGCTGTACGGGATCATTAACATGCTGCGCCGTATGCGCAAAGAAGTCACCGCAGAGTATAGTGCGTGCGTGTTCGATGCAAAGGGCAAAACCTTTCGAGACGATCTGTTTGCCGACTACAAGGCGAACCGCCCCTCGATGCCCATCGATCTCGCCCTGCAGATCGAGCCGATCCACCAGGCGGTGCGCGCGCTAGGCTGGCCGCTGCTGATGATCGAGGGCGTCGAGGCCGACGACGTGATCGGCACGCTCGCGCATGCCGCCGAGGCGCGCGGCATGAAGGTCGTGATCTCGACCGGCGACAAGGATCTCGCCCAGCTCGTGACGAGCCAGGTCACACTGGTTAACACCATGACCAACGAGCTGCTCGATCGCGACGGCGTGGTCACGAAGTTCGGCGTACCGCCCGAGCGCATCGTCGACTATCTCTCGCTGATTGGCGACACCGTCGACAACGTGCCCGGCGTCGAGAAATGCGGGCCGAAGACGGCTGTCAAGTGGTTGACGCAATACGAGACGCTCGACGGCATCGTCGAGCACGCAACCGAGATCAAGGGGGTGGTCGGCGACAACCTGCGCCGCGCGCTCGACTTCCTGCCGCTCGCACGCAAGCTGGTGACGGTCGAGACGGCCTGTGAGCTGAAGCCGCAGGTGGAATCGATCGAAGCCTCGCTGGCGACACTCGGTGAATCGCGCGAAGCGCTGCTGCCGATCTTCGAGAACTACGGCTTCAAGACCTGGCGGCGCGAGCTCGAGTCGGCACCGGACGACACGGGCGGCGACGATCCGCTGCCGGTGGCCGCCGCGATCGAACGCAACTACGAGACCGTGCAGACCTGGCAGCAATTCGACGCCTGGCTCGCGAAAATCGAGACGACCGAGCTGACTTCCTTCGACACCGAAACCACCTCGCTCGACCCTATGGTCGCGCAGATCGTCGGTATCTCGCTGTCGACGGAGCCCGGCAGGGCGGCCTATATCCCGGTCGCGCATCGCGGCCTCGACACACCTGAGCAGCTACCGCGGGACGAGGTGCTCGCCAGACTGAAGCCCTGGCTGGAAAGCATCGAACGCAGGAAGGTCGGCCAGTATCTCAAGTACGACGCGCAGGTGCTCGCCAACTACGACATCGCGCTGAACGGCATCGAGCACGACACGCTGCTCGAATCCTACGTGCTCGAATCGCATCGCACGCACGACATGGACAGCCTCGCGCTGCGCCATCTGGGCGTGAAGACTATCAAGTACGAGGAAGTGGCGGGCAAGGGTGTTCAGCAGATCGGCTTCGACGAGGTGCCGCTCGAGACCGCCGTGGCCTATGCAGGCGAGGATGCCGACATCACGCTGCAGCTACATCTGGCGATATATCCGCAGGTGGCGCGCGAGCCTGGCCTCAAGCGCGTCTATGCCGAGATCGAGATGCCGGTGTCGCTGGTGCTGCGCAAGATGGAGCGCACCGGCGTGCTGATCGACAGCGTGCGTCTCGACAAGCAGAGCCACGAGATCGCGGTGCGCCTGGTCGAGCTCGAGCGTGAGGCCTACGAGCTGGCCGGCGGCGAGTTCAATCTCGGCTCGCCCAAGCAGATCGGTCAGATCTTCTTCGAACAGCTGCAGCTGCCGGTGGTGAAGAAGACGCCGAGCGGCACGCCCTCGACCGACGAGGAGGTGCTGCAAAAGCTCGCGGAGGATTACCCGCTGCCCAAGCTGCTGCTCGAGCACCGCGGCCTGTCGAAGCTGAAGTCGACTTACACCGACAAGCTGCCGCGCATGATCAATGTGCAAACGGGCCGGGTCCACACCAACTACGCGCAGACCGTGGCCGTCACGGGGCGCCTGGCTTCGAGCGATCCGAACCTGCAGAACATCCCCGTGCGCACCGCCGAGGGCCGGCGCATCCGCGAGGCCTTCATCGCCTCGCCGGGCTGCCGAATCGTGTCGGCCGACTATTCGCAGATCGAGCTGCGCATCATGGCGCATATCTCGGAAGATGAATCGCTGCTGCACGCCTTCTCTCAGGGCAAGGACATCCACCGCGCGACCGCGGCGGAAGTGTTCGGCGTAACGCCGCTGGAAGTCAGCAACGACCAGCGGCGCATTGCCAAGGTGATCAACTTCGGCCTGATCTACGGCATGAGCGCTTTCGGGCTGACCTCGAATCTCGGCATCACGCGCGATGCGGCTAAGCTCTATATCGACCGCTACTTCGCTCGCTACCCGGGTGTGGCTAACTACATGGAGACCACGCGCGCCGTGGCCAAGGACAAGGGCTACGTCGAGACCGTGTTCGGGCGTCGCCTGTGGCTGCCAGAGATCAACGGCGGCAACGGCCCACGCCGCCAGACGGCCGAACGCGCAGCCATCAACGCGCCGATGCAGGGCACCGCGGCCGACCTGATCAAGTTGTCGATGATCGCCGTGGACGGCTGGCTCGAGCGTAACCAGCTGCGTTCGCGCATGATCATGCAGGTGCACGATGAACTGGTGCTCGAGGTGCCCGAGGGCGAACTCGCCCTGGTTTGCGAGAAGCTGCCCGAGATGATGAGCGGGGTCGCCAAGCTGAAGGTGCCGCTGGTCACCGAGGTCGGGACCGGCGACAACTTGGAGGAGGCACACTGAGCGACGCCAGAATCGGTTGTTTAGACACGATTTTGCGATCAGGCGGCAAGAGTGCTGCCTGACGGGCTTCGAGGGGGGACTTGAAGCCCAGTTTTTCGAGACGTCATTCGCGATTGAATCGATTCTTGAACGCGACGGTGGCAACACGAACTTCTGGCTCTCTTAAAAAAAAAGTGGGTTACGCGACATGTGGGTTGATCTTTGAGAAGTCGAGCTTGCCGGTGATCAGAAACAGCACGGTGTGCATGGTCGCGAGGTTGGTGTATTCGCGCGCTTTTCGCTTGGCGGCCTGGAAGAGTCCGTTGATAGCTTCCAGGAAGCAGTTGGTCTGACGCGTCTGGGTCCAGGCGACGATGCCGTCGATATGATTGCAGATCATGCGGGCGACGTCCTTCATCGGATCGACCTTCGAGCGTATGACGTTTGTGCACCACTGCTCGAGTATTTCGCTGGCGACGTTGATCTGCTCGCGATCGAGAATCTCCCGAAGTTG
>JAYFSB010000286.1:0-3641 GCA_040946865.1 Burkholderia sp. | reverse complement strand
CACTACCTGATTGCCGACTAGATCCAGATAAATCGTGTCAACGATCGCTGACCGTGGGCGCGATCTCACGTGATCCACACGCATTCCACGTGCTCATCATCTTGCCTCACTCGCGTGCGAATGGGGGACTGGCCTTGACGAGTCGCTTACGTTTACAAGCCTTGCGTGCGGGTTACAACATCGCCAGCGTGACGAGTGCGTCGAGACTGTCGCCAATCGATGCCCTCGAGCGACATCGACAACTGAGCGCTCGTCAGATGGATCTTGCCACCATCGGCCGGCGGCCAAATAAACTGACCTCGCTCCAATTGCTTTGCAAGCAGCCAGAGCCCGTCATCAGTGGCCCACAGCATCTTGACGAGATCGCCGCGGCAACTACGGAAGATGAATAGGTGGATCACTCCAGCGGATTTTCTTCGAGCGCTGTCGTACTTTCGCAGCCAGTCCCTGGAATCCAAAACGCATATCGGTGACGCCCGCCGCAAGCCAGATACATGTACCGGTGGCAAAGAGATCATGATCGCAGGCTCTGCAATACGGTTCGCAGCATATCTGGGTCGACAACGCCGTCGATCTTGACCACCGCTCGTCCGATATGGACTTCAATCGTGCCAACGGGTACGGCCGGTTTCGCGATCTCCGGTTTGATTGGTGGTGCTGCGATGACCGGCCTCATATCGCTCACGACTGTCACTGGCAGCAGCGTTGCCTCTGACACCCTTTACGCGGCACGATACCGGTGCGGCCAGGTGAACGCCAGCTTCGCATTCGGACCATGCTCGCGGGCCAGTTTGGCGACTGGAACACCTAGCTCGCATTTGGCGATTGTTATGCGACGCCGGAACTCAGGACTATAGTTCGGGCGTCCTTTGCGACTATCCGGCCTCTCTGTGTCTAACAAAGTGGTGTCCATTACTTCGAAAATGATGGACACCACTTTGGCGTCGATCTTTGCTGGCGTTTACGACGGCCATGCCGAGTCGCTTACTCGATTCCTGTGGGTCGAGCGAGGGGTGTTATCGATGCCGATCAGGCGCACGCCGTGCGGGGCCAGCAGGTCGATGGTGGTCACCTCGACTTGCGCAGAAGGCGCTGTCCAAAGTCTGTTGCGGTGCGTTCGCATAAGTGCGCAGGAGAACGCGTGGCGGCGATCACACGGCAGGAGCCCGAGATAGGCATCGAGCGGTACCACGCCGATCGGCGCGCCCTCGGCATCGTAATGCGGGGCGTGTCGGCGTGCGGCGAGAGCGTCAGCCGCGCGATGTTGACCGGCGAAATATCCAGAGTGTTTCCATCGTTTTTCATCAAGTATCTACGCGTCGAATAATGGGCAATCGACGCTGTAAGCGTGCTTGCGAAATAAACATAGACATCCGGCAAATATCGCAGATAATTTTGACGATAGTAAAAATGGAGACAAAAAATGCATGTAATCTCGCTCGACGCTACTGATTGCCGTATTCTCGCCGTATTGCAGCAGGAGGGCCGGATCAGCAACCTCGATCTGGCCGAGCGCATCTCGCTGTCGCCGTCCGCCTGCCTGAGGCGGATGCGCCTGCTGGAAGAGCAGGGCGTAATCGAGTGCTACCGCGCCTGCCTGAGCCGCGAAAAGCTCGGTTTCGAGTTGGAGGCCTTCGTGCAGGTGTCTATGCGTAACGACCAGGAACAATGGCACGAGCGCTTCGCCGAAACGCTGAGGGCCTGGCCGGAAGTGATATCGGCTTTGGTGGTGACGGGCGAGACGCACTATCTGCTGCGCGTGCTGGCCCACAATCTCAAGCACTATTCGGAATTCGTGCTCAATCACCTCTACAAGGTGCCGGGCGTGATGTATATCCGTTCCAACATCGTCTTGCAGACGCTCAAGGACGAGGCGGGTCCGCCCGTCTCGCTGGCCCGCACCGGGGCCATCAAAGCGGATTGAGCCCGTGGAACGCGCCGCCGTGGAACACCAGCGGCGCAAGCGAGGCGGCTTCGGGATGCAGGCCGCAGCGTTCCACCTCGCCGACGAAGATCACGTGGTCGCCCTCGTCATAGCGGCTGCGGTTATGGCACTCGAACCAGGCCAGTGCGCCGTCGAGCACCGGCATGCCGGACTGGCCGGCGGCGTGCGAGACGCCCTCGAAGCAATCGCTCTTGGCGGTTGCGAAGCGCTTGCAGAGATCGAGCTGCGACGCGGCCAGCACATTGATCACATAATGGCTGTTGCCGCGGAACACCGGCAGCGAGGCCGAGCGTGTGGCCAGGCTCCAGAGCACCAGCGGCGGCACCAGCGAGACCGAATTGAAGGAGCTCGCGGTGATACCGATCAGCTGGCCGCCCAGCGCGCCTGTGGTGATCACGGTCACGCCGGTGGCGAACTGGCCGAGCGCCTGCCGGAACGCGGAGGCGTCGAAGTCGGGCTGGGTGGCGCGGATCATCATCGCGGCACGGCCCTCGGCGCGGCGTGAAAAGGGCTTGAAAGGGGTCATCTGGAAACCGGGAAATTTGTTCCGATTTTAACGGAATTGATGGCGGCCCGAAACGGTCCGGCCGAACCGCGGCCGGATCCTCTGTCAGGAGCGAACATGAATAAGGCAGCGCAGGAAGTCGCCGTGTTCGGCGGCGGGTGTTTCTGATACATCGAGGCGGTGTTTCTCGACGTCGAGGGTGTGCTTCGCGGTCGAATCTGGCTATGCGGGCGGCCACACGCGCAACCCGGGCGATCTCGAAGTCTGCGACGGTGACACCCGGCCATGCCGAGGTTGTCAAGGTCAGCAGCTACGACCCGACGCGCATCAGCTACCGCGAGGTGCTCGAGATCTTCTTCGCCACGCATGCTCCGACCCAGCTGAATCGCCAGGATGCCGACGTCGGCACCCGGTATCGCTCGGTGGTGTTCGCCGAATCGGAGGCGCAGCGCGAGGCCGCGCTGGAGGTGATCGCCACGCTTGAGCGCGGGTATATCTTTGACGCACTGATCGTCACCGTGGTCGAGCTTCTGGATGGCAACTACTGACCGGTCGGGGAATATCACCAGAACTATTTCACGCGCAATTCGCGGCAAGGTTATTGCGCGGCCGTGATCGGTCCGAAGATTGGTATGCGCTAATTTCAACACTCCGGAATGAGAATCACTTGCAATTGATGGGGGCATAGCCGCATCTCGGCGGTCGAGATCGACCGGCGATGTCTGGGCTTGGAGTTATTGTCGAAAGTAGTGTATGGCAGGCAGACAGAATTTTGAGAAGGCGGTGGCGGTTTAGCTGAGAATGTTGCGTGTCAGAAGCATAACCAGCGAACCCGGCGGGAGCCAGAACCGGCCACCATGAAAACGTGACTCTCTTGAAAAATGAGTGGGCTACGCGACATGTGGGTTGATCTTCGAAAAGTCGAGCTTGCCGGTGATCAGAAACAGCACGGTACGCATGGTCGTGAGGTTAGTGTATCCGTGCGCTTTTTGCTTGGCGGCCTGGAAGAGTCCGTTGATGGTTCCCAGGAAGTCGTTGGTCTGACGCGTCTGGATCCAGGCGACGATGCCGTTGACATGACTGTGGATCATGCGGGCGACGTCCTTCATCGAATGTTCCAGATCGGGTTGCTGCTCGATTCGCCGCATTGGGTCCACGGCTTTCGACGCATGAGCGACGACGTGGAACTTG
>JAYFSB010000285.1:0-3661 GCA_040946865.1 Burkholderia sp. | reverse complement strand
TCGCGCCGCGTACGTTTGCGCTTCGTCTCGAAGCCTGCACCTTCGTCAGCCGCCACCGCCAGCGTTTGCTGTTTCATTTTCGTTTGCCTTGCTCGGGTCATATCCACCTATCTATAACGGCTGGACCACGGGGACGGTGGACTTGATCAGCATTGCCTAAACACATTTTTTAAATGTAAACAAACCCTAAGGACTATGGTTCGGGCGTTCTTTGCGACTACCCGGCTTCTCTGTGTCTAACAAAGTGGTGTCCATCACTTCGATTCAGATCGGTCGAAGCTGACGCCGGCCGCTGACTGTCCCTGCGAATGGATCACGGCTCGCAGTACACGTCAGACGACTTCCGCGCCCAGATCAAGTTCTGGGGGGATTACGCTGAGCTACGCCTTCGTTGCCGAGCCGCAGACCAACGGCGTCGCCGAGCGTTTCAATCGGACCATGAAGGAGCAAGCTATCCAAGGGCGTCTGTTCAAAAACGTTGAAGAAGTTCGTGTTGCCGCCATCGCATTCAAGGATCGATACAATCGCGAATGGCGTCTCGAAAAACTGGGCTTCAAGTCCCCCCTCGAAGCCCGTCAGGCAGCGCTCTTGCCACTTGCTGCCTGATCGCAAAATCGTGTCTAAACAATCGGATCCGATATACCTCCCGCTCCCGAATCCATGACCAATCGCATCGTCGCCGCCTTCGATTTCGACGGCACTATCACCACCGCCGACAGCTTCCGTCGCTTCGTCCAGCAGGCCGTCGGCCGGTGCCGCTGCGCCTGCGCTTGCCTGCGCGCGCTGCCCTGGATCCTCGCCATGAAGGCCGGGCTGATCTCGCGCGGCGCGGCCAAGGCGCGCTTCGCCTGGTTCGCCTTCGGGCCGATGTCGGCGCGCAAGCTCGATGCGCTGGCCACGGCCTTCGTGCAGACCGAGCTGCCCACGCTGGTACGCCCCGAGATGCTCGAGCGCGTGCGCGAGCACCAGGCGCGCGGCCACATGGTGGTGCTGGTGAGCGCCTCGCCCTCGCTGTACCTGGAGAAGTGGGCCGCTACGGTCGGGCTCGACGCGGTGCTGGCCACACAGCTGGCCTGGCGGGACGGTACCTTCGCGGGTCAGCTGGACGGCGAGAACTGCTGGGGGCAGCAGAAGGTGGTACGGCTGGCCGCCTGGTGGGGCGACGAGCCGCCCGCGAAGCTCTATGCCTATGGCGACAGCCGCGGCGACCAGGAGATGGCCGAGCGCGCCGATTGGTCGTGGATTCGTGGCCAGGGGTCGATGGGGCCGATCGAGGCTTGAACGCTGGGTGCCACGCGCGCCTGCCGATCGGCGATGGCGCGCGACGGTGCCCGCTAAAACCCGAAAGGCAGCTTCGTGCCGCGTGCCTCGGCCAGCATCGACAGCGCGTTATCTTGCGCACTTCCGTCGGCTATGCGTGATGTGGGCGCGCAGCAGTATGCTGGCCTCGGCAATCACGCCGCGCTCCAGCAGGCGATCATCTTGGCGTGTTCCTCATAGGTGACCGAGGTGCAATGCGCCTTTAGGAAGTCGAGCCGCCGCACGATGCGGATCCACTCGGTCACCTCGTTATGCACGCGCAGCGTCTCGGCATTGCCGGTGGCCGCCACCAGCTGGCGGTGAAAGTCCTCGTCCATGCGGAACATCTCGGCGGGATCGGTCTCGCGCGCCTCGGGCACGATGCACCAGGTCGCGCGCAGCGTGGCCAACGCATCGACCCAGCTGCCGGTCCCCCGTGTCAGAATAGTTGAGGCCCGAATAGGATCTGGAAATCTGGGGGCGCAATGAGGACAAGAAGTGGCCAAGTACGGACAGGCATTCAAGGACAAGGTGGTTGCAAGGTTGCTGCCATCGGAGAGCGCGTCGGTTGAAGATGTCGCGCAGGAAACACGCGTGAACGTGGGCACGCTGGAGCGCTGGCGCAGTGAGTCGCTGTCCAGGCCAGCCCGCGGACGGGCTTGGACAGCTGCATCGCGACTGGACGTCGTGCTCACCACTGCCGCGCTGGACGAGACATCGCGCAGCGCATGGCATCGCGAGAACGGCGTGTATCCGCAGGAGCTTGCTGCCTGACGGGACGCGGCCAACCCAGGCGTTGGCCGGACCCGCAGGACGTGCGGGCCACGCCTGGGCAAACGACGGCGGATCGCCGCCGGACCAAAGAACTCGAGCGTGAAGTTCGACGCAAGGACCGTGCGCTGGTCGAGACGACCGCCTTGTTGGTGCTGTCAAAAAACTCGAAGCGATCTTCCACAAGGGGGAGGACGAATGATCGGTGTAAGCGACTCGGCATGGCCGTCGTAGACGCCAGCAAAAATCGACGCCAAAGTGGTGTCCATCATTTTCGAGGTGATGGACACCACTTTATTAGACACAGAGAAGCCGGGTAGTCGCAAAGGATGCCCGAATCATAGTCCTGAGTTCCGGCGTCGCTTCGCAATCGCCGCGTGCGAGCTAGGTGTTTCAGTCACCAAACTGGCCCGCGAGCATGATCTGAATGCGAATCTGGCGTTCACCTGGCGGCACCGGTATCGTGCCGAGCAAAGGGTGTCAGAGGCAACGCTGCTGCCAGTGACGGTCGTGAGCGATATGAGGCTGGAGGGTCATCACAGCGCCACCAATCAAACCGGAGATCGAGAAACCGGCCGTACCCGTTGGCACGATTGAAGTCTAGCTCGGACGAGCGGTGGTCAAGGTCGACGGTGTTGTTGACCCCGATATGCTGCGAACCGTATTGCAGAGTCTGCGATCATGATCTCTTTGCCTACCGGTACACGTATCCGGCTTGCGGCGGGCGGCATCGATATGCGTTTCGGATTTCAGGGACTGGCTGCGAAGTAGGTGCGCATCAAGGTAGTTGTCGCCTCTGTCATGTAACGTGAGCCTGTTTATGACCCCTGGTTGCGACCTCGTTGACGGATGGCATCACGCTCGGGATTGAGCGCGACGGAACCGGTAGGCGTCCAGGTCTGCAAAGCGGTGCACCGGGAACTCGGAACGGTACTTGGCCGTGCGGAACAGGGATTCGACGAATGCGTTGTTGTCGCTGGCGCGCGGACGCGAATACGAGAGCTTCACGCCGAGCCAGTGAAGCATCGTCAGCACCGTCGTGGCCTTCAGCGTAGAGCCGTTGTCGCCGTGCAGAACCGAGCCGCTGCTCGTCAGCGGCAATCCCTTCGGCCAACGCCGCCCGCTGAACGACCCGGACGGCATGATCGGCATCGTCGGTGCCGTGCACTTCCCAGGCGATGATCTTGCGGCTGTAGATGTCCATGAGTAAGCGACTTGGCAAGGCCGGTCCTCCATCCGCCCGCGCGTGAGGCAAGATGATGAGCACGTAGAATTTGTGTGAATCACGTGAGATCGTGCCCACGATCCGCGATCGTGGGCACGATTTATCTGGATCTAGTCGGCAATCAGGTAGTGGACGGAGGAATGGCGGCCAACTTCAGCTTGTCCGTGACGTTCCAGGGCAGCAGCTCGTCGATGCGGGTGATGGGGTAATCAGCGATGTGAGTCAGGACTTATTCCAGATAGGCGCGCGGATTAATGCCGTTGAGCTTGCACGTCCCGATCAGGCTGTACATTGCAGCAGCCCGCTCGCCTCCGGTGGCGGAGCCAAACGAACAGATAATTCTCGCGTCCGAGCGCGACACAGCGT
>JAYFSB010000284.1:0-3664 GCA_040946865.1 Burkholderia sp. | reverse complement strand
TGAGCGCTCGTCAGATGGATCTTGCCACCGTCGGCCTGCGGCCAGATAAACCGACCTCGCTCCCATCGCTTTGCAAGCAGCCAGAGCCCCGTCATCAGTGGCCCACCCAGCAGATTTTTTCGAGCGCTGTCTGTACTTTCGCAGCCAGTCTCTGGAATCTGAACGGTTCGCAGCATGTCGGGGTCGACAACGCCGTCGACCTTGATCACCGTTCGTCCGATTCGGACTTCAATCGTGCCAACGGGTACGGCCGGTTTCGCGATCTCCGGTTTGATTGGTGGCGCTGCGATGACCTCCGGCCTCATATCGCTCACGACCGTCACTGGCAGCAGCGTTGCCTCTGACGGTCCTTTGCTCGGCACGATACCGGTGCCGCCAGGTGAACGCCAGATTCGCATTCAGACCATGCTCGCGGGCTAGTTTGGCGACTGAAACACCTGGCTCGCATGCGAGCGATTGCTATGCGACGCCGGAACTCAGGACTATGGTTCGGGCGTCCTTTGCGACTATCCGGCTTCTCTGTGTCTAACAAAGTGGTGTCCATCACTTCGAAAATGATGGACACCACTTTGGCGTCGATCTTTACTGGCGTCTACGACGGCTATGCCGAGTCGCTTACGACCTAATGCGGCAAATCGAGCAGCGAACCGATCCGGAACTCAAGGGATTGCGATGGTCGCTGCTGAAGGATCGCGACTGGCTGACCGCTGCACAACGTGCCGATCTCGATGCCCTGATCGTGAATGTCACGACCAAGCGGACCGCCCGCGCGTGGCGCTATCGCGAGCAACTTCGGGAGATTCTCGATCGCAAGCAGATCAACGTCGTCAGCGAAACTTGAGCAGTGGTGCGCAAACGTCATACGCTCGAAGGTCGAGCCGATGAAGGACGTCGCCCACATGATCCGCAGTCATTTCGACGGCATCGTCGCCTGGACCCAGACGCGTCAGACCAACGGCTTCCTGGAAGCCATCAACGGACTCCTTCCAGAGGCCGCCAAGCGAAAGGCACACGGGGGGAGGGATTACCACCAACCTCACAACCATGCGCACCGTGCTGTTTCTGATCGCCGGCAAGCTCAACTTCTCGAAAATCAACCCACATGTCGCCTAACGCACTCAAATTTCAAAAGAACCTCGAAAGTCGTAGATCAAGATTCGGTGAACACCAACACCGCGGCCTCGCGGTTGCCTGCAGATCACGATGAGGCGATCATCGCGTGGGCGCCTGGGTGCGGCAGTCGGCCGGATGGCCAGGTCGCAGCGGCATGGCCGCCGGTGAGAGAGCTCGGCTCCGCCGCTCGCGGCGGCACCCTGAGCCTGGTTCAATGCAGCAGGGTGCGCGGCTTGAACAGCTTGACGGTGCGCACAGCCTGATCGTCGCTGCGCATCACCTCGAGCATCACGTCGCCGATCTTCATGCAGACGTCGCCTTCGGGGATTTCCTCGAGGATCTCGAGGATCAGCCCGTTGAGCGTCGTCGGCCCCTTGGTCGGCAGGCTCAGGTGCAGCCAGCGGTTCAACTCGCGGAGCGGGATGCTGCCGGCGACGATGCATTCGCCACTGGCGTTCCAGCCGCCGCGCGAGCTGCCGCCGTTCGGCGTGAAGGTGGTGAATTCGCCGATCAGCTCCTCGATGATGTCCTCGGGCGTGAGCAGCCCTTCGAGCTCGCCATATTCGTTGACCACCAGCGCGATGCGCTGGCGGCTCTCCTGGAAATGCTGGAGCTGCTGAAACACCGGCGTGCCCGAAGGCACGTAGTACGGCTCAGCCAGCAGGCCGCCCAGCGTGGCGCGGTCGAGTTGCTGGTTGTGCAGCGCGGTCAGCGTCTTGCGCACGTGCAGCACACCGAGCACCTGGTCGATGTCGCCCTGGTAGACGATCAGCCGGTTGTGATAGCAGCTCTCGAGCTGGTGGAGAATGTCGTCGAGCGGCGCGTCTAAGTTCAGCGACTCGATCTGGCGGCGCGGGATCATCACGTCGTCGACGGTGATGTTCTCGAGGTCGAACAGGTTCAGCAGGATGCTACGGTGCTTGGTCGGGATGAAACTGCCCGACTCGAGCACGATCGAGCACAGTTCCTCAGGCGACAAGCGCTGGTCGCAATCGCCCTGGGTATTGATGCGCAGCAGACGCAAGATGCCGTTGGCAAGCTGGTTGACGAACCAGATCACCGGCTTCATGACGCGTATCAGCGGCGCGATCACCAGGCTGGCTGGCAGCGCGATTCGCTCGGGATAGGTCGCGCCGACGATCTTAGGCGTGATTTCCGCGAACACGATGATCAGGAAGGCAACGATGCCGGTCGCGATCGACAGCACCCGGTTGTCGTGGCCGAAGGTGCGCAGCGCGATCGAGGTAGTCAGCACCGGGATAATGGTGTTGAACAGGTTGTTGCCGATCAGGATCACGCTGAGCAGCGTGTCGGTGCGCGACAGCAGGCGCTGGGTGGTCTTTGCGCCGAGCGCGTTCTGCCCGGCGAACAGTTTCAGCCGATGGCGGTTGAGCGCCATCATGGCCGTTTCAGAGATCGAGAAGAAGCTGGAGCAGAGGAGCAGGACAAAGACGGCGCAGATTTGCGCCCATAAAGGAATGTGGTCCACTCGGGTCGGGGTCGGTCAGAGTCAGGGATGGGAATGACTATAGCAGAAGGGCGCGTGCCGCTCGTGACGGGCGGTGTGCTGCACTTCGTCGGCCTAGGAGCGAGATAGAGGCAGGCCTCGCGGCCCGACCCCTCTCACACCACCCTGCGTACGGGTCCGTGTACATGGGGGTTCGGATCGGCGGTGTCCCATTCGTATTGAAGGTTGGGACGGCTGAGTTTCATGGGTTAGGCAGACTTCAGATCACGGTCAACACGTTTTTGTTGGCTCTCTTGAGATTTGAGTGGGCTACGGGACATGTGGGTTGATTTTCGAGAAGTCGAGCTTGCCGGCGATCAGGAACAGCACGGTACGCATGGTCGTGAGGTTGGTGGTGGGGTATCTCCCACGCGCCTTTCGCTTGGCGGCCTGGAAAAGTCCGTTGATGGCTTCCAGGAAGCCGTTGGTCTGACGGACGCGTCTGGGTTCAGGCGACGATGCCGTCGACATGACTGCGGATCATGCTGGCGACGTCTTTCATCGGATCGACCTTCGAGCGCATGACGTTTGCGCACCACTGCTCGAGCATTTCACTGGCGAGCGTTGATCTGCTTGCGATCGAGAAGCTCCCGAAGTTGCTCGCGATAACGCCACGCGCGGGCGGTCCGCCGGTCACAATTCTTCAGCAGCGACCATCTAATCCCTTGAGTTCCGGATCGGTTCGCTGCTCGATTCGCCGCATTGGGTCCACCACGGCTTTCGCCGCATGAGCGACGACGTGGAACTTGTCGAAGGCGATGCGAGCATTCGACAGATTCGTCTCGACGCCTTTGATGAACGCGGGCGACATGTCAATGCTGACCGACGTGATCTGCTCGGACTCTTCCCCATACTCGCGCGGGCTCGCGACGAACGCTTCGATCGTCGCAGCATCCTTGCCTTTGGTCACGAATACGACTTTGCATTCGAGCGCATCAGCCACGAGCGTCAGGTAGTTGTGTCCGTACTGGTAGGACGTTTCGTCGACGGCAATGCTCGTCATGTCGGACAGGTCGATCTCGGCGAGCGCGAGTTCGACATAGC
>JAYFSB010000283.1:0-3671 GCA_040946865.1 Burkholderia sp. | reverse complement strand
ACAGACCTCGGCGCGCAGGGATCCGTTTCCGCGACGTGACAGCGCATTTTAATGAAAGCGCTCGGGTACCCCGGCGTTTTTTTGTAAAATTTTCTTTGTAAAATTTTCTTCATTTGCCCCGTCCTGGGGTGTATGGCGCGATTGACGGCCGGCTTCGGCGGCATCGGACGCGCGTGCATGCGAGGTGAGTCTTTCAATCGCGAAAGTATTGTATCCATTTGTATTCGCCACTGGAAATTCGCCCGCGTCGCCCGTATCTCCCAATCGCGTGCAGCGAGCTGCGGCACCCTGCAAAACGCCGTGTTATAAGCGGCGTTTAAGCGAGCCGGTGATGTAATATGCGCCGGCATGTCGGGCGCATAGTGCCGCGCGGCTGAGGTGGTCGCCGACCACTTCGTTTTTCATCCATGGAGGGTTTCATGTCGCTTTTCGACTCTGTTTCGCGCACGCTCAAAGGCCTGCTGAATGACGCGGCCGACTCGGTGCAGGATGCGTCGCGCGACGCACGCCAGATCGTGCGGGAGCTCGACGACAGCATCGCCAGGGCCGAGAACTCGTTGATCGAGATCGAGGCCCAGGTGGCCACCCAGCGCAGCAAGCGCGACGGGGCCGCCGACAAGGTCAGGAAGTACGAGGACGGTGCCAAGCGCGCGCTGCAATCGGGCGACGAGTCGCTGGCCCGCGAGGCGTTGACCGCGCAGACCAATGCCGAGGTCGAGCGCGATGCGTTCGCGCGCGAACTCGAGGTGCTCGAGCCTTCGGTCGACAAGCTCAAGGCGCAGATCGCCGACATGCGCCAACGCCGCAACGACCTCAACACGCGCTCGAACATTCTGCAGGCCAAGCAGGAAATCGCGCAGGTCAAGGACGTCGCGGCCACAGCGCTGGGCGGAATCGGCGGCAAGGACCTGTCGGCCGACTTCCAGAAGCTGGAGGACAAAGTCGCGCTGTCGAACGCATACTCGGACGCTCGTCTGAACTCAGTCGACAACAACAGTGGCAAGTCGCTCGACGACAAGCTCGCCGTTCTGAACCGCGGTCCTTCGGTCGACGATCGTCTCGAAGCGCTGAAGAAACAACTAAACACGCCGGCGCAGTAATACGCGCACCGGCCGCCGCGTGGCACTGGGGCCATCCCGCCCGCGCGGCCTCTCCCAAGGAGGCAGGCCCACCACCTGGTTCATGAAGACATTCGTCGCTTCCGCCGGCATCGCGCTGCTCGTCGCCTCGGCGAGCTTGTTCGCGGCCGCGCCCTCGCTCTCGCAAGTCATCCAGTCGATCAACCAGCACGACTGGCAGCGCGCCGACAGCCAGCTCACCCAGGTCATCGCCGCCCATCCCGACAATGCGCGCGCGCACTATCTGTATAGCCAGGTGCTCGACCGCGAAGGCCGCCCGGTCGACGGGCTTGCCGAGATCGAGCGCGCCCGCTCGCTCGATCCAACGCTGCATTTCACTAACCCGAACGCCTTCGCGCAGACCGAGGCCAAGCTGCGTGCCGACGCGAATCGCACCGCGGGCGGCGCGCTGATGCCGAGCGCCACGGCACCGAGCGCGGTGCAGGCCGGCTCGATTGCGCCGGCCGCCAAGCCCGCGCATCACGACCCCGGCATGATTGCCTGGCTCGGCTTGATCGCCGTGATCATGGTGGTTGTGCTGGTGCTGCGCCGCACACTGAACCGTTCGCGCGCGAACGGCAACCAGAAAGCCGACAACGAACGGCGCGCGCAACTGAAGCGTGCCACCGACTTGCTCAACGAGGTACGCCCGCTCAAGCTCGACGCACGCATCTCGACGGCACCGGGCGCGTCCGCGCTGACCGGCGAGATCGAGGCGGTCGAGAACGACGCGCGCACGCTGGTCGAAAGGCTCTCGAATGACAAGAACCCGGTGGGGCCATACCAGGTCGAGAAGCTGGAGCGCCGCTTCGTGAGCCTGAAAGCGCGCGTCGAGGGCCACCCCGATCCGAATACAGCACCGGCAGCCGCCCCGGGTTCGGTGTTTGCTCAGGAGGCCGATCGATTGAGCCAGTCGCAGCAGCTGTATCCGCCGCCACCGCAGCAGCCGCCTATGATCGTGCAGCAAGGCGGCGGCATGGGCGGCCTGCTCACCGGCGTACTGCTCGGCGAGGCACTTTCGGGCAGCCGCGAACGTGTGGTCGAGCGCGACGTGATCGTCGACGACCAGTGCCAGCGCTCGGGCGGCGGCGGGAACGACGCTGCCTTCGATGTCGGCCAGGGTGACAACTGGAGCACTGACAGCGGCGACAGCAGTAATATCGACCTGGGCAGCAACGATGACTGGAACAACAGCTGAGGGCGCGGGCGGTGCCTGACCGGGATCTTTCCGAGTAAGGCGGGAGTCGAACGCGGGACAGCAACGGCCCGTTTTTCATGTGCTGCCGGCAAGCCGGGACTTTGGTGAGCGACGGTAGTCATGCATAACAAGTTGTTCGAGACGGCTTTGGGTATCAGCGATCCGTGGTTTGTGAACGGCATCGATTTCGTTGCCGACAGTCTCTTCCCGCATCCAGAGATTGCCGGCGGCCATCCCGTGCACGACACCGTTGTCAAGTGCTGCCGGCACTTGAACTTCTTCCAGCATGATTGTTTTCGCGAAAAGTGCGCACGCCTCCTCGCATCAAGCTGCCTGACGGCCGCGTGGCGCTCCTCGTCGAGCCCGAGTGAACCGGCAAGCCCATGGGCTTCACGCTGCTGTTCGAGGCAATGGTGCTGATGCTTGCCCAGCAGATGTCGTTCACTGCAGCCGCCTGTACTGTCGGCGAGTCCTGGCATCAGGTGAACGGCATTTGCAAACGCTATGTCGAACTCGTACCTGCCGAGATCGACCTATCCGACATGACGAGCATTGCCGTCGACGAAACGTCCTACCAGCGCGGACACCACTACCTGACGCTCGTGGCTGATGCGCTCGAACGCAAAGTCGTGTTCGTGACCGAAGGCAAGGATGCTGCGACGATCAAAGCGTTCATCAAAGGCGTCGAGACGAATCTGCCGAATGGCTCCGCATCACCTTCGACAAGTTCCGCGTCGTCGCTCATGCGTCGAAAGCCGTGGACCCAATGCGGCGAATCGAGCAGCGAACCGATCCGGAACTCAAGGGATTGCGATGGTCGCTGCTGAAAAATCGCGACCGGCTGACCGCCGCGCAACGCGCCAATCTCGATGCTCTGATCGCGTGAACGTCACGACCCAGCGGACCGCCCGCGCGTGGGGCGCTATCGTGAGCAACTTCGGGAGATTTTCGATCGCAAGCAGATCAACGCCGTCAGCAAAATACTCGAGCAGTGGTGCACGAACGTCATGCGCTCGAAGGTCGATCCAATGAAGGACGTCGCCCGCATGATCCGCAGTCATTTTGACGGCATCGTCGCCTGGCCCCCGTATCAGACTAACGGCTTCCTTGGAAGTCATCAACGGACTCTCTTCCAGGCCGCTAAGCGAAAGAAAGGCGCGCGCGCGGGGATTTTTACCACCAACTTCACGACCATGCGCACCGTGCTGTTTCTGATCGCTGGCAAGCTCGACTTCTCGAAGATCAACCCACAATGTCACGTAACTTCAAGAGAGCCACTTTAAGGCAATGCTGATCAAGTGTCTGCATTCGTGATGTCGTCAAGCCTGTGAAGCGAATCGATCATGAACGAAGTT
>JAYFSB010000282.1:0-3690 GCA_040946865.1 Burkholderia sp. | reverse complement strand
CCACTAAAAGTTAGAAAGTCCGCCAATAAAACCGTTGCAAATGTGCTATCTTATTTAAAAAAAATATATATAAAGAAAATAAGAGCATCAAAGAGTTTATTGATAATAATTATTGTTTACTTGCTTGTTTTGAAAAACATAGACCAGTACATTGAATATGCTCAAGAAATGGAAATAAATGTTCTGTAAATGTTAAAATTTTTACAAACTGCACTTTTGCTGTTCGACAGTTGCTAATTGTTCGAACATTTTGGTTATTTTTTTATATATAAAAAAAAATTGTTTTGTTTTGACGTTTGACTGACTAACATTTGTGACAAATTATCAAATTTTGGTATAATTATCATAAAAAGAAAATAGGTACATCAGTAAAATTTGCAAAGTAGAAGAACTCAGGTGCAAGGACTCAATTTCTCAAGCATTGCTAATAGCAGAAAAAAACTAATTCAAAACTGGTTATTATACAAAGCTATTTTGACGCGCTCTTGCATTTATAATTTTTTTAATTTAGTTCTTTGTTTGACGTCAACGAAAAAAAAAGAAGATTTGAGCTTGCTACTCGTCATAATAATAGATATAGATTCTACCTAGCTACTCTTATAATTGAGTGCTTTTATCATAATTATATATTTAATGTCTAAATTGTGCTTATTTATTTGTTGTTTTATACTTTTGTGTCCGCGCCCCGGGGGGTGGGGGGGGGCGGGCGGCCGCGGGTTTTTCGGCGGGGGGGGGGGGGGGCCCGCCGGCGCGCCCCCGGTGCCGAATACCGCGTCGATCAGCGGGCCGGCAGTGGCCAGATCGGCCACTGCCACCAGCACGTCCGAGGGCGCGAGCGTCGGATCCTCGGCGAAAGCGGCCAGCAACCGGTCGTGTAGCACCTCGAGCTGGCGCGCCAGACCGTGGCAGACATGCACCTCGATGCCGCGCTCGGCGGGCGGCGGCCCCAGCTCGGCCTCGGGCTGTAGATCGAGAATCGCGTTTTGGATCCGCGCCAGCCAGGTGTCACCCGTAAAGCTGTCGTATTGGGCGGCATCGGTGGCGGCAGCGGTTTCGGTCAGCTCGTGCAGCATGTGCAGCTGCGCCTGGGTCTGGCGGCCCCACTCAGCCAGGAGCGGATGGCCGGCCGCGTCAAGCGATTCGACGCGCGCGCTGCTGACGATGTCGGACCAGAATTCGCGGCAGGGATTGAGCACGTAGATCCGCACGTCGATCCAGCGCGACAGCTCGCGCAGCAACGCGACGTGCAGCGGCGGCATGGTCGGCAGCGCGAACACGCTAACCGCATCGGGCCAGGCGGCCAGCGTGCGCGCGTCCGGCACGAGCGCGGGCGCGTCCTGCAGGAAGCGATGCGCGGGCGGCTCGCCGTCCTCGGCCACCAGCGCGCGCCACAAGGCGGCCTGCCAGTGTTCGTCGTCGCGCGCGGCCTCGGTGCCGGGTGAAGGCGTGCCTTCCAAGGCGAAGATTGAGCCGCCGTCGCGCCAGGCTGCCAGCCATTCGAGCCGGTAGGTCAGGTAGTTGTCGAACACTGAGGCGAGCCGATGGGCCAGCTCGTAGCGCATCGGCGCATCGGCCGCCGCCAGGTAGGCTGCGAGCCGCGTCGAGGCGAGCCAGGGCACCGCGCCGCGCGCGGCCTCATCGTCGCCAAGGTCGGCGTACCTGCCGCCCTCGCCCGCCGCTGCCACGGAATCCGACAGCAGCCGGTAGCAGCGCCACACCAGCCGGTCCGGCGCGAACGGCGAACGCGGCGGCACGCGCAGCACCTGGCCGATCTGCATCCACAGCCATTGCGCCAGGTAGCTGAACTCGAAGTTCGCGCAGATGCCGTGGCACGCGGCGATGTCGAGCTCGAGCCGCCGCCGCAGCGCCGCACTCGGCACGATCACCTGCTGGCGAACCCATGGCCCCGCGGTGCCCGGATGCGGCGCAAGATGGTCGATCAGCGCATCGGCGAGGATTTCGTGGCGGTTCGAGAAAAAGAGATGGAGCATGTGGGTGGCGGAATAGGCGAGGCAAAGCGAGGCGCGAAACCGCGCAGGAAGTACCAAGGATAGCAAACGCGCCCGCGCTCGGATATTCGGTGAAACGGCCAGACGGTCAAGCCGGAGAAATACGATAGCCTTGTGCGCCCCCACGCCGTTTTCCTCAATCCGTCCTCGATGCGCTATTCGATCGAAATCAGGAAGCAGGAAGTTCCTGTACAGCCAGTATTTCTTCGACGGCCTGCGGATCGCCGTCGGCGTGTCCCTGCCGGCTGTGCTCTGCCTGATCGTGTTCCACGAACGCGACCTCGGTTTTACCATCGCTACCGGAACGCTGGGCACCTGCGTGGTCGACATGCCGGGCCCGCTCAAGTACAAGCACAACGAAATGCTCGCGTGCAAGCGTGACCGGCTTCCTGTTCGCGCTGGCCAAGGGCCTGGCTACGCCGAACATCTTCGCGCTGGGCTGACCATCGTGCCGCTTACCTTCGTGCTGTCGCTGATCGTGGTGTACGGCAACCGCTGGCCGCAGATCAGCTTCGCCACCCTGTTCATGATGGTGATGACACTGGAGGACACCTTCACGCCGCTCGAGGCGCTGATCAACGCCGCCTGGATCCTCCTCGCCGGCGGCCTCTGGTACCCTTAGTCGGGCCACCCTGGTGTGTCGGGAGGTGTTGAGCTGGCAAGCGCGCCGCATCGAGCATTTCTACGATCTCGACGAATGCTACCGCAACCTGTTGATCAAGCAGGTGGCCGCGGTCAAATCGCAGGAAACCGCGCGCGACATCGTGCTGCGCAACCTGCCCAAGCTGCGCCACGGCAAGCTCGACCCGGCGCGCACCATAATGTTCAGGCTGTTCATCAGCGAGCTATTGTCGAAAGTAGTTTACGGCGGGCAGACGGAATTTCAGAAGGCGGTGGCAGTTTAGCTGAGAATGTTACGTGTCAGAAGCACAACCAGCGAACCCGGCGGGAGCCGGAACCGACCATCATGAAAAAGTGGCTTTCTTGAAATTTGAGTGTGTTACGCGAAATGTTGGTTGATCTTCGAGAAGTCGAGCTTGCCGGCGATCAGAAACAACACGGTGCGCATGGTCGTGAGGTTGTGGTGTTATCCCGCGCGCCTTTCGCTTGACGGTCTGGAAGAGTCCGTTGATGGCTTCCCAGGAAGCCGTTGGTCTGACGCGCCTGGGTCCAGGCGACGATGCCGTCGAAATGACTGCGGATCATGCGGGCGACATCCTTCATCGGATCGACCTTCGAGCGCATGACGTTCGTGCGCCAATGCTCGAGCATTTCGCTGACGACATTGATCTGTTTGCGATCGAGACTCTCCCGAAGTTGCTCGCGATAGCGCCACGCGCGGGCGGTCCGCTTGGTCGTGACGTTCACGATCAGGGCATCAAGATCGGCGCGTTGCGCGGCGGTCAGCCGGTAGCGATCCTTAAGCAGCGACCATCGCAATCCCTTGAGTTCCGGATCGGTGCGCTGCTCGATTCGCGCCGCATTTGGTCCACGGCTTTCGACGCATGAGCGACGACGTGGAGCTTGTCGAAGGTGATGCGCGACGCCTTTGATGAACGTGGACGACATGTCAATGCTGACCGACATGATCTGCTCAGACTCTCCCCCATGCTCGTGCAGGCTCGCGACGAACGCTTCGATCGTCGCAGCATCCTTGCCTTCGGTCACGAACACGACTTTG
>JAYFSB010000281.1:0-3698 GCA_040946865.1 Burkholderia sp. | reverse complement strand
GCTCACGACCGTCACTGACAGCAGCGTTGCCTCTGACGCCATTTGCTCGGCACAATACCGGTGCCGCCAGGTGAACGCCAGCTTCGCATTCAGACCATGCTCGCGGGCCAGTTTGGCGACTGAAACACCTGACTCACACGCGGCGATTGCTATGCGGCGCCGGAACTCAGGACTATGGTTCGGGCGTCCTTTGCGACTACCCGGCTTCTCTGTGTCTAACAAAGCAATGTCCATCACTTCGAAAGTAATGGACACCACTTTGGCGTCGACCTTTGCTGGCGTCTACGACGGCCATGCCGAGTCGCTTACCGTCGATCTACGTATCGGTCTTCATCGGCCTGACCGGCATCCTCTCGGTGCCGCAACCGATCGCGGGCCAGCTATACGGCGCGCGCCGCTTCCAGGAAGATCGGCGAGGAAGTCCGCCAGGCCGATGTGACTGGCAGTACCGGGCTTCCTGCTGCTGCACCTCGCGCATACGCCGCCTGAGCTGCATGACCGCACTGTCGACTATCTTACGCATCCTGTCCTTCGGGCGGCCAGCAAGCCACGGCTGGCGATGATTGAACCCACATCGTTATACACATCTCGTATCAAACGGGAGCTATTGTAGAAAGTGCCTCTGCTGAATTTTGAGTGGGTGGTAAATTGCCAGATTTGCACGTGAGCGACGGTAATCATGCATAGCAAGTTGTTCGAGACAGCTTTGGGTATCAGCGATCCTTGGTTCGTGAACGGCATCATCGCCTGGACCCCAGACGCGTCAGACCAACGGCGGCCTGGAAGCCATCAACGGACTCTTCCAGGCCCGCCAAGCGAAAGGCGTACGGGATGTGATCTTCCCCCACACCAACCTCACGACCATGCGCACCATGCTGTTTTTGATCGCCGGCAAGTTTGATTTCTCGAAGATCAACCCACATATCGTGTAACCCACTCATTTTTCAAGAAAGCCCAATTTACCCACACGATTCCGCGAAGACCAATCTACCTTATGTCCCTCGTGCGCTGCCTTCAGTTGGCGTGCGGGAAATGAATGCCGAGCTCGATGAAAAGCTCGGTGTGCCGCGCGTATTGCGACGCCACGCGCAAGCGCGTGGCGTCCACGATGCGTTGCAGCTCAGACAATGCCGTGTCGAAGTGCTCGTTGATCACCACGTATTCGGCTTCCGAAGCGTGCGCGATCTCGTTGCCGGCGGCCAGCAAGCGCCGCGTGATCACGTTCGGCTCGTCCTGACCGCGCTTCTTCAGGCGCTCCTCGAGCGCCGCCAGCGAGGGCGGCAGGATGAAGATGCCGACCGCGTTGCGGAACTGCTTCTTGACCTGCTGCGCGCCCTGCCAGTCGATCTCGAGCAGCACGTCGCGGCCGCTCTGCATCTGCTCCTCGATCCACACGCGCGAAGTGCCGTAGTAGTTGCCGTGCACCTCGGCGCTTTCCAAGAATTCGCGCCGCGCGTGGCGCGCGCGGAAATCCTCGACGCTGGTGAAGTGGTAGTGCTCGCCGCCCTGCTCGCCCGGACGTGGCTTGCGCGTGGTGTACGAGATCGACAGGCAGATCTCGCTGTCCTTGGCGAGCAGCGCGTTCACCAGGGTCGACTTCCCCGCACCCGAGGGTGCCACCACCATGAACAGGTGGCCGAGATACGCGCCAGCATGCAGCGCATGCGCGTCTCGGTTCGATTCGGTCATCTTGCTTACTCCAGGTTTTGCACTTGCTCGCGAAGCTGCTCGATCAGCAGCTTCAGCGCTATCGAGGCGTCGGCCAGCTCTTTGGCCGCTGCCTTCGAGCCGAGCGTATTCGCTTCGCGATTCAGTTCCTGCATCATGAAGTCAAGGCGCTTGCCGACGCGGCCGCCCTTTTCGATCACATGGCGCGTTTCGTTCAGGTGCGCGGTGAGGCGCGACAGCTCTTCGGCGATGTCGATGCGGATTCCGTACATGGTCACTTCCTGGCGGATCCGCTCGGCTGCTTCCTCGCGCGTAACCACCGTTCGCCCGTTTTCGGGCGCGGCCAGGCCGAGTGCTTCCTGCAGGCGCTCAACGATCTTCTGCTGATGCTTGGCGATCAGCTCCGGCACCAGCGGCGTGATGCGTGCGACGATCGCCTCCATCTCGGTCACGTTGTTCAGCAGCATGGTCGCCAGTTGCGCGCCCTCACGCTGGCGCACCACCACCAGCTCGCCGATCGCTTCTTTGCCGCAGGCAAGCACCGCTTCGACCGACACACCGCTCTCGGCCAGCACGCCGGGCCAACGTAGGACCTCACCGGTGCGCAAGCGCTCTGAATCGGGGAACGACTCCAGCACTGTGCGCTCGAGTTCGGCGAGCTGGTCCAGCGCCGCGCGATTGAGCGCGCCGGCCTGGCCCATCTGCTCGCTGCGCTGCAGATTGATGCGCACGTCGACCTTGCCGCGCGAGAGCTTGTTCATCAGCATCTCGCGCAGGGCCGGTTCGCAGACGCGCACATCGTCGGGCATGCGGAAATTCAGGTCGAGGAAACGCGCATTCACCGTGCGCAGTTCGACCGACACGCTGGTAGCACCGTTGCCCGAGTTGGCTACGAGTTTGCGCGTCGCACTCGCATAGCCCGTCATGCTGTAGATCATGGTTGGTCTCGCCGGTGAGCGGGCCGGTCGGGTATGGCCCGGGAATCCAGGGGCACCCGGTGCTCACAAGGCACAGGGCGCTAAACAGTTCAGTTATTATCCCATTTTTGGCGATACCCTCGCCCGACTGGAAGATCGCGCGCGCATACCCGGCGGGGCCTGCTCACCGGCGATCGATAGCGGCAATACGCGGCTCGGCTCGGATGAGGGCATCGCGTCGAAAACACGGGCCCTGGCCGGTGTGCGCGGTAGAATCACAGTTTGCATTCCGAATGCCCCACTTCCCCATGACAAATTCCTCCCGCCGCCCGAGCGGCCGCCAAGCGGATCAACTGCGTGAGGTACGCCTGACGCGCCATTATACCAAGCACGCCGAAGGCTCGGTGCTGGTCGAGTTCGGCGACACCAAGGTGATCTGTACGGCCAGCGTGGTCGAGCGCGTGCCAGAGTTTCTGCGCGATCGCCGCCAGGGCTGGCTGACGGCCGAATACGGCATGCTGCCGCGCGCCACCTACACGCGCAGCGATCGCGAGGCCGCGCGCGGCAAGCAGACCGGCCGCACCCAGGAGATCCAGCGCCTGATCGGCCGCGCGCTGCGCGCTGTGGTCGACCTAGAGCAGCTCGGCGCGCGCACCATCCATATCGACTGCGACGTGATCCAGGCCGACGGCGGCACGCGCACGGCCAGCATCACCGGCGCCTTCGTGGCGGTGCAGGATGCCGTCGCCAAATTGATCGCTTCCGGCAAGCTGACGAGCTCGCAGATCACCGATTCGGTGGCCGCGATTTCGGTGGGCGTCTACCAGGGCACGCCGGTGCTCGACCTCGACTATGCCGAGGATTCGTGTTGCGATACCGACATGAACGTGGTGATGACTGGCAAGGGTGGCCTGGTCGAGGTGCAGGGCACGGCCGAAGGCGTGCCGTTCACGCGCGACGAGATGAACGCGCTGCTCGATCTCGCGCAGAAGGGGATCGGCGAACTGATCGCGCTGCAGAAAGCGGCGCTAGGGTCTGTTTAGGCAATGCTGATCAAGTGTCTGCATTCGTGATGTCGTCAAGCCTGCGAAGCGAATCGATCATGAACGAAGT
>JAYFSB010000280.1:0-3700 GCA_040946865.1 Burkholderia sp. | reverse complement strand
GCAGGCTTGACGACATCACGAATGCAGACACTTGATCAGCATTGCCTTAACTGACTTCCCTGTTCCAGGGCTCCCCAAAACCCTAAACACATTTTTCAAATGTAAACAGCTCCTAGCACCGCGACAGGTGGGTGACCACCACCGGCGTCGAGAGCGCGGCGACGATGAACGGCACAAACATGAGCCAGAGCATCCGCGGGTGCAGCGCACTCGCGAAAGCCCGGCCGAAGGGGCGCAGCAGGTTGGTCATGTGGGCGGGGGGGTATGGGGAGACATGAATCAGGTCGACCCCAAGTTGCGCCTGGCCGGCAAAACCGCGATGCGGCCGGCCCGGGACGGAAGTTCGGGTGCCCAAAAGTAAACCGCCAGGATCCGGAAAAACTGGGTGGCACCAGGAAACGGTGCAGTCGTGCCGTGCGGGACGATGCCGGCGCTCAGGCCGTGCCGGCCGATACGCCCGGCTTGCCGGCCTTGCGGCGCGTAAGGCGACGCGTGATGCGCACCATCGCGAGCCAGTGCTGGGACCAGAAACCCTCGCCATAGGACACGCCTTGGTATTGCTCACGGATGCCGGTGGGCTCGAGTGTCTTGTTCCAGGACACGGTGCGGAACAGCATGTCCCACCAGGGGAACAGCGCGCCGAAATTGCAGCCATAGGCAGCACCCTCGTGGCCGTAGCTGACCGCGTGGTGGCACCGGTGGAAGGCCGGGCTGACCAGCAGTCGCTCGCCGAGCCAGCCGAACGGCAGCCGCGCATTGGTATGCTGCACGCTCTGCACGAAGTTCGAGAGCGCCGTCAGCACCACGAACTGCGAGGGCGAGACGCCGATCACCAGCGCGATGGCGGCGAAGAAACAGTCCTGGATCAGGTCGTCGAGCAGGTGGTTACGATCGTCGGTCCACAGCGACATCTGCCGCTGGCTGTGGTGGACCGCATGCAGCTCCCACCACACGCCGATCCGGTGCTGCCAGCGGTGGTACCAGTAGCCGGCGAAGTCGAGCACCACCAGGTAGATCAGGAAAGCCACCAGCGGCTGGGAGGTCACGCCGGGCCACAGCGTATCGAGATTTATATTCGCGACGCCCTTCAGCCGCAGCCACGACTGGAAATTGTCGAAGAACGGCTGCATCACGAAGAAGAAGAACAGCGTGAAAATGCTGAGCTTGGCGATCAGCGTGTAGAGCACGTCGACGCGCGTCTCGCGGCGATGCTGCCACGGCTCGACCGGCCGCAGCGCCTCGAGCGGGCGCAGCAGCAGGTACATCGCCACCACCTGCAGCGCACCGACGATCACCCAGTATAGGGCGTCGTAGGTGTCCTCGTCGTAGTCCATCAGGTCGAACTTGAACATCAGCGGCTGGACAATATCGACGTATAGCCAAGTCTGCAGGTTCGACACAAAGGTATCGAGCATCGAGGCGATCATGTGCAGCATCGGCGTGCTCCGGCCGGCGTCAAGCGCCGTTGGGTGCCGTCACCGGCGCGCGATCGTAGAAATAGATGCCGTGCGGCGAGCGGCCGACCGGAATCGTCTGGATCAGGCGGCGGCTGGCCAGATCGATCACGCCAACCTTCTTGGCGAAGCGGAAGGTCACCCACAGCGTCTTGCGATCGGCCGACAGCTCCATGTCGTCGGGACCCGGCAGCAGGCCGGTGATATCGCCGACGTTGGCGAGTGTGTTCTCGTCGATGATACTGATGGTATTCGCGACCCGATTCGTCACCGCCACGTGGGTGCCATCGGCCAGCGAGCGGAAGTTGTGGGCACCCTTGCCGGTCGGGATGGTCTTGACCACCTTCTGGTTGCGCCAGTCCACCACCGCCACGTAATCGGCACCGGTCATGCCGACTAGCACGTATTCATCGCCGGGCGTCATCCACAAGCCGGCCGGCACCTTGCCGACCTTCATCTTCCACTTGACCGTCTGGGTCGGCAGGTCGATCGCGGTCAGCTCGCCCGAGACCTGCAGCGACACCAGCACGGTGCGGCTGTCCTTGGTGAAAACCAGGTGGCTGGGCATCACCTGCAGCGGCACACGCTTGACCAGGTGGACATTCTGGCCGTCGTAGCCGTAGATGTCGACGCGGTCCAGACGCAGGCCGGCCGCCACGAACCACTTACGGTCGGGCGAGAAGCCGAGCTGGTAGGGATCGTCGATGCCTTCCACGGTGCGCTGCGGCGCGCCGGTGTGCGGATCGAGGAACATCAAGCTGTTCGAGACTGAATTGGCGACGATCAGCGAGGAATTGTCGGGCGTCGCCATCAGGTGGTGTGGCTCCTTGCCGGTCGGCAGCGTGCAGACCACCTGGTGTGAGTTCTGGTCGATCAGCGACAGGGTCGCCTCGGTCGAATTCAGCACGATCACGTTATTGGCGAAGGCGGCGGGTGCCGTAGCGACGATCAGCGTGCCGAACAGCAGGGCGGCGCGCCCGAAAAACAGGAAATTGCGCATGGAGACTCACGTCGAGAAACAGCTGTCGTTGTAGAACGTTCAAGCGAGTGCCCGGTTGACCGGCTGCCTGCTCGAATTCGCCTGCGCAGCCGGTACTGCGCCAGGATCTGTTTACATTTGAAAAATGCGTTTATATCCTGTCTTTTGCGCAACGAGACAGGATGGTACGAACGTTACTGAGCGACGAAGTATAGAACAAAGTCCAAGCTATCCTGCCAGGCAAGGAAGGCGACCGTGGCCGAACGACATCCAACCATCGCTGGTTCCTCGAAGCGAGGCTGTGGATTGCCCGAATCGGCAGTCCATGGCGCGATCTTCCCGCGGAATTCGCGCCGATGGCATACGGTATATATCCGTTTCTCGCTATCCGTTTCTCGCGCTGGCGAAGCCAGTGTGTCTGGCCCCGGGTGACGAATGCTTTGGCAGGCGAGACGGAAATCGAGCACATCCTTATCGATTCGGCGATCGTGCGAGCGCACCAGATTCGGCAGAGGCCTTAAAAGAAGCGGGCCGCAAGCGCTCGGACGTTTCCGAGGCGGACTGAGCACCAAACTGCATTGGGCGGTGAATTCGAAGGGTCGCCCGTTGCGACTGATCGTCACTGAAGGACAGGTCGCCGACATCTTGTGCGCGGCATAACTGGTCGAGCATCTGCGCACCGGAGCGGTTATCACAGACAAGGGCTACGATGCTGACCACTTCGTGCAACGAATTCGGGCCAGCCGTGCAAAGGTCGTGATTCCCCCGCGTTCGAATCGCCAGACAAAACGCCGCTACAACTGTGTGCTCTACCGTACACGCAACCTGGTCGAGCGGTTCTTCAATCGCATTAAGGCAATGCTGATCAAGTCCGCCGTCCCCGTGGCCCAGCCGTTATAGATAAGTGGATATGACCCGAGCAAGGCAAACGAGACGTACGCGGCGCGATGAGTTTCTGGACACGATGGAATGGATCATGCCGTGGGCGGCATTGTGTGCGCTGATCGAGCCGTACTACCCGAAACGTGGCAACAGACGCCCGTCGATTGGCCTGGAGCGCATGCTGCGGATTCATTTCGACCTTGCCTGTGAGGAAGCGCTGTACGACAGCACGTGCCTGCGCCGCTTCGTGGGTATCGACTTGGGTCGTGAAGCGGTGCCGGATGCGACAACGATGCTCAAATTCCGATGCCTGCTCGAGAAGCACAAGCTCGGCGAGGCAATCTTTGCAGGGATGGGCCGGGTGCTGCAGGCTAGCGGTATGAAG
>JAYFSB010000279.1:0-3704 GCA_040946865.1 Burkholderia sp. | reverse complement strand
GGGTTACGCGATATGTGGGTTGATCTTCGAGAAGTCGAACTTGCCAGCGATCAGAAACAGCACGGTGCGTATGGTCGCGACGTTCACGATCAGGGCATCGAAATCGGCGCGTTGCGCGGCGGTCAGCCGGTCGCGATCCTTCAGCAGTGACCATCGTAATCCATTGAGTTCCGGATCGGTTCGCTGCATTGGGTCTACGGCTTTCGACGCATGAGCGACGACGTGGAACTTGTCGAAGGTGATGCCGAACATTCGGCAGGTTCGTCTCGACGCCTTTGATGAACGCGGGCGACATGTCAATGCTGACCGACGTGATCTGCTCGGGCTCTCCTCCATGCTTGCGACGAATGCTACGATCGTCGCAGCATTCTTGCCTTCGGTCACGAACACGACTTTGCGTTCGAGCGCATCAGTCACGAGCGTCAGGTAGTGGTGTCCGCGCTGGTAGGACGTTTCGTCGACGGCAATGCTCGTCATGTCGGACAGGTCAATCTCGGCGAGCGCGAGTTCGACATAGCGTTTGCAAATGGCGTGTACCCGATGCCGAGACTCGCCGACGGTACGGGCGACTGCGGTGAACGATATCTGCTGGGCGAGCATCAGCACCATTGCCTCGAACAACAGCGCGAAGCCCTTGATCTTTGCCGGCCCACTCGGGCTCGACAAGCGCCACGCGGCCGTTAGGCAGCTTGATACGAGGCGTACGCACTTCGAGAAAGCAGTCGTGCTGGAAGACGTTCAAGTGCCGTCAGCGCTTGACAACGGTGTCGTGCACGGGATGACCGCCGTTGATCTCTGGATGCGGGAAGCGACTGCCAGCAACGAAATCGATGTTGACCGTCAATCGTTTCGCAGTCCCGTCAAAATCGATGCCGTTCACGAACCACGGATCGCTGATATCCAAAGTCGTCTCGAACAACTTGCCTATGCATGACTACCGTCGCTCACGTGCAAATCTGATACTTTATCATCCACTCGAAATTCAACAGAGGCAGTTTTTTGACAGCACCAACAAAGCGGCCGGGTTGGCCAACGCCTGGGTGGTCGCGTCCCGCCAGGCAGCAAGCTCCTGCGGATACACGCCGTTCTCGCGGCACCATGCGCTACGCGATGTCTCATCCAGCGCGACATCTTCAACCGACGCACTCTCCGGCGGTAAAAACCTTACAACTACCTTGTCTTTGAATGCCTGTCCGGACTTTGCCGCTTCTCGTCCTCATTGCACCCCCGGATTTCCAGATCCTATTCGGGCGACAACTATGCTGACACGGGGGATAGGCAAGGGCGCGGATGACGAGGCACCGCCGCTTGCCCGGTTCGCCCTGTCCCCTTGCATAGTTTAATGGCGCGCACTCGAGCGAGTGCCGATGCCCAGGCATCCGCCCGACCGATCCATCATCCCCCGTTTTCACCGGAGTCTTCCCCCGTGCCTGCCGAATCTTCAGCCCAAGCCGCGATCGTCTGGTTTCGCGACGACCTGCGCGTCACCGACAACCCGGCGCTCGTGCGTGCCGCCGAATCGGGTCGGCCCTTCGTCTGTGTCTACGTGCTGGAGCGCGATGGCACGCGCCCGCTGGGCAGCGCGGCGCAGTGGTGGCTCGACGGCGCGCTGCGTTCGCTCGACGCGAGCCTGGCCGGGCATGGCGGATGCCTGCTGGCGCTGGAGGGCGAGGAGCGCGAGACTATCGCTGCGCTGGCCGAGGAACTCGATGCCGGTGCCGTTTACTGGAACCGTCGCTATGACGGGATCGCGCGCGAGACTGACGGCGCGCTGAAACGCTCGCTGAAGGCGGCCGGCATCGAAGCCGAGAGCTTCAACGGCGCGCTGCTGCGCGAGCCCTGGGCGTTGCAGACCGGCAGCGGCGGCCCGTTCCAGGTGTTCACGGCCTATTGGCGCGCCGCGCTCAAGAGCGGCGACGTGGCCGCGCCGCTGGCCAAGCCTTCGGCATGGCGCTTCCACGCGCTGTCGGCCTCGCTCGCGAGTCGCGCGCTGAAGATCGACGCGCTCGGCCTGCTGCCGACGCGGCCCGACTGGGCGGGCGGCTTGCGCGAAGCCTGGGTGCCGTCGGAGGAGGCGGCCTTCGAGCTGCTCGAGCGCTTCCTGGACAAGAAGATCCGCGGCTACGGCGAGGCGCGCGACCGGCCCGACCGGCCGGCGACTAGCCGCCTGTCGCCCTACCTGCGCTTCGGCCAGCTGTCGGCACGGCAGGTCTGGCACGCGGCGATGGTGGCGGCGCGCGAGGGCGGGGCATCGGTGGTCGCCGACATCGAGAAATTCGTCAGCGAACTGGGCTGGCGCGAATTCGATACCAGCCTGCTTTACCACTTCCCCGAGCTGCCGACGCGCAACTACCGCGAGCGTTTCGATGCGATGCCCTGGCGCGACGACGAGGCCGGCTTCACCACCTGGTGCCGCGGCCGCACTGGCTATCCGCTGGTCGACGCTGGCATGCGCGAGCTGTGGACCACGGGCTGGATGCACAACCGCGTGCGGATGGTGGTCGCCTCCTTCCTGATCAAGCATCTGCTGATCGACTGGCGCGCGGGCGAACGCTGGTTCTGGGACACGCTGGTCGATGCTGACATCGCCAACAATTCGGCGAACTGGCAGTGGGTGGCCGGCTGCGGTGCCGACGCGGTGCCGTACTCCCGAATCTTCAATCCGGTCACGCAGGGTCGCAAGTTCGATCCCGAGGGCGACTACGTGCGGCGCTGGGTGCCGGAACTGGCACGGCTGCCGGCCGATGCGATCCACGAACCATGGCGCGCCAAGCCGATCGTGCTGGAGGCCGCCGGCGTGGTGCTCGGCCAAACCTATTCCGAGCCGATCGTCGATCACGATGCAGCGCGCCAGCGAGCGCTGGGTGCGCTCGAACTTACCAAGCGTTGAACGCAACGGCTGCGCTTGGAACTGTACCAGATCTGGTTGTTTAGACACGATTTCGCGATCAGGCGGCAAGTGGCTAGAGCGCTGCCTGACGGGCTTCGAGGGGGGACTTGAAGCCCAGTTTTTCGAGACGCCATTCGCGATTGTATCGATCCTTGAACGCGACGGGCGGTAGCACGAACTTCTTCAATGTTTTTGAACAGACGCCCGTGGATAGCCATGCTCCTTCATGGTCCGATTGAAACGCTCGGCGACGCCGATGATCACCAGCAGGCACTGGCCGTCCGAATCGTCACTGCGCACGCCGGTGTGAATGCCGTCGGCCCACTGCGCCTTGAGCCGACTCACCGTGTTTGGCGACATGCCTGCGACCTCGCCACCGAGCATGATGCCCAGCGCCTCGTTCACGTCACCCGTCGAAATGCCGCGCAGGTACAGCCACGGCAGCGTCGCCGACACGCACGCCGACTTGCGCACGTACGGCGCGGCACGACCGCCGAATTGAAATGGATGCCCGAGCCCGAGCGATCCCGCACCTTGGGTACTTTGATCTTCACCGGACCAACCGCTGTGACGATCTCGCGCTCTGGCAGGTAGCCGTTACGCACAACGGCGCGTCGGCCCTCGATCGATTTCACGTTGCTGTGCTGCTCGAGCATAACGGCAAGCTTCGCTTCAACTGCCTGCTGGATCATCTGTCGCGCACCCTGCTGGATTAGGGCAATGCTGATCAAGTTCATCGTCCCCGTGGTCCAGCCGTTATAGATAGGTGGATATGATCCGAGCAAGGCAAACGAGAATGAAACAGCAAACGCTG
>JAYFSB010000278.1:0-3705 GCA_040946865.1 Burkholderia sp. | reverse complement strand
GCGTGCAAACGGCGATTCCCTTTGTCTTCTGAAGCGACTGCAGAAGGCAAGTTTGGTCGGGTAGCGGGCAACACAGGCATCCGCTGCCGTCAGCCAGCGGTTGGTAGTGGCCAACAACCAAGCTTCTCGGCTCGAGCCGCCGCACGGCTATTGAGTTTCAGTCGGTGAACACTCGGGTTTGACACGTCCAGGTATCCCGCCTCGATAGCGCCCGCCGTGATTCGGAGATCGTATGCAATATTCTTTCACCGAGAAGAAGCGTATTCGCAAGAGTTTCGCGAAGCGCTCCATCGTTCACCAAGTTCCTTTCCTACTAGCCACTCAGCTTGAATCATTCAGCACGTTTCTGCAAGCTGAAGTGTCTGCAGCACAACGCAAGTCCGAAGGCCTGCAAGCCGCCTTCACCTCTGTTTTCCCGATCGTTTCGCACAATCGCTTCGCTCGTCTCGAGTTCGTGAGCTATGCCATGTCGTCGCCGGCATTCAACATCAAGGAATGCCAGCAGCGCGGCCTGACCTATTGCTCGGCACTGCGAGCCAAGGTGCGCCTGGTGCTGCTCGACAAGGAGTCGCCGAGCAAGCCGGTGATCAAGGAAGTGAAAGAGCAGGAAGTGTACATGGGCGAAATTCCGCTCATGACGCCGACCGGCTCGTTCGTCATCAACGGTACCGAGCGCGTGATCGTGTCGCAGCTCCACCGTTCCCCGGGCGTGTTTTTCGAACACGACAAGGGCAAGACCCACAGCTCAGGCAAGCTGCTATTCTCGGCGCGGATCATCCCCTACCGTGGCTCGTGGCTCGATTTCGAATTCGACCCGAAGGACATCCTGTACTTCCGCGTCGACCGTCGCCGCAAGATGCCGGTGTCGACCCTGCTGAAGGCCATCGGCCTCACGCCGGAACAGATCCTCGCGAACTTCTTCGTGTTCGACAACTTCACGCTTATAAACGAAGGCGCACAGATGGAGTTCGTGCCGGAGCGTCTGCGTGGCGAAGTAGCGCGTTTCGACATTAGCGATCGCGACGGCAAGGTCATCGTCCAGAAGGACAAGCGGATCAATGCCAAGCACATCCGTGACCTCGAAGCCGCGAAGACCAAGTTCATCTCGGTGCCGGAAGACTATCTGCTTGGTCGCGTGCTGGCGAAAAACGTGGTCGACAGCGATACCGGCGAAGTGATCGCGAACGCGAACGACGAGATCATCGAGAGCGTACTGGACAAGCTGCGCGACGCGAAGATCAAGGAAATCCAAACGATCTACACGAACGATCTGGACCAGGGTCCGTACGTCTCGTCGACGCTGCGCGTCGACGAGACGACCGACAAGACGGCCGCGCGCATTGCAATCTACCGCATGATGCGTCCGGGCGAGCCGCCGACGGAAGAAGCCGTCGAGGCGCTGTTCAACCGTCTGTTCTACAGCGAAGACGCCTACGACCTGTCGAAGGTCGGCCGCATGAAGTTCAACCGCCGCGTCGGCCGTGACGAAATCGTTGGTCCGATGACGCTGCTGGACGACGACATTCTCGCGACCATCAAGATCCTGGTCGAGCTGCGCAATGGCAAGGGCGAAGTGGACGACATCGACCACCTCGGCAACCGTCGCGTGCGTTGCGTCGGCGAACTGGCGGAGAACCAGTTCCGCGCCGGCCTGGTGCGTGTTGAACGCGCGGTCAAGGAACGCCTCGGCCAGGCCGAGAGCGAAAACCTGATGCCGCACGACCTGATCAACTCGAAGCCGATTTCCTCGGCGATCCGCGAGTTCTTCGGTTCGTCGCAGCTGTCGCAGTTTATGGACCAGACCAACCCGTTGTCGGAAATCACGCACAAGCGCCGTGTTTCCGCACTGGGCCCGGGCGGCCTGACGCGCGAGCGCGCAGGCTTCGAAGTCCGCGACGTGCACCCGACCCACTATGGCCGCGTGTGCCCGATCGAAACGCCGGAAGGTCCAAACATCGGCCTGATCAACTCGCTAGCGCTGTACGCGCACCTGAACAAATACGGTTTCCTCGAGACGCCGTATCGCAAGGTCACGGATAGCAAGGTGACCGACCAGATCGACTATCTGTCGGCAATCGAGGAAGGCCGCTACGTGATCGCTCAGGCGAACGCCTCGGTGGACGAGAACACGGGCGAGCTGACCGACGAACTGGTGTCAGCGCGCGAAGCGGGCGAAACCATGATGGTCACGCCGGATCGTATCCAGTACATGGACGTGGCACCGTCGCAGATCGTCTCGGTGGCCGCATCGCTGATTCCGTTCCTCGAGCACGATGACGCGAACCGTGCACTGATGGGCTCGAACATGCAGCGCCAGGCCGTGCCTTGCCTGCGTCCGGAAAAGCCGGTGGTCGGCACGGGTATCGAGCGTACCTGCGCGGTCGACTCGGGCACTACGGTGCAGGCCTATCGCGGCGGCGTGGTCGACTATGTCGACGCGGGCCGTATCGTGATTCGTGTGAACGACGACGAAGCGGTGACGGGTGAGGTCGGTGTCGACATCTACAACCTCATCAAGTACACGCGTTCGAACCAAAACACGAACATTAACCAGCGTCCGATCGTGAAGATGGGCGACAAGGTCGCGCGCGGTGACGTGCTGGCCGATGGTGCCTCGACGGACCTAGGCGAGCTTGCGCTCGGCCAGAATATGCTGATCGCGTTCATGCCGTGGAACGGCTACAACTTCGAGGATTCGATTCTGATCTCGGAGAACGTGGTCGCGGACGATCGCTACACGTCGATCCACATCGAAGAGCTGAACGTGGTCGCTCGCGACACCAAGCTAGGGTCGGAAGAAATCACGCGCGACATCTCGAACCTGGCGGAAATCCAGCTCGGCCGTCTCGACGAATCGGGCATCGTCTACATCGGTGCCGAGGTCGAAGTGGGCGACGTGCTGGTCGGCAAGATCACGCCGAAGGGCGAGACCCAGCTGACGCCGGAAGAAAAGCTGCTGCGCGCGATTTTCGGCGAGAAGGCCTCGGATGTGAAGGATACGTCGCTGCGCGTGCCATCGGGTATGAGCGGCACGGTGATCGACGTGCAGGTGTTCACGCGCGAAGGCATCGTGCGTGACAAGCGCGCGCAACAGATCATTGACGACGAACTGAAGCGCTATCGTCTCGACCTGAACGATCAGCTGCGTATCGTGGAAGGCGATGCCTTCCAGCGTCTGGCGCGCATGCTCGACGGCAAGGTCGCCAACGGCGGTCCGAAGAGGGTGGTGGCCAAGGGTACCAAGATCGACCAGGCCTACCTGTCGGATCTGGACCACTACCACTGGTTCGATATCCGCCTGGCGGATGAGGAAGCGGCCGCCCAGCTCGAAGCGATCAAGAACTCGATCAAAGAGAAGCGTCACCAGTTCGACCTGGCCTTCGAAGAGAAGCGCAAGAAGCTCACGCAAGGTGATGAATTGCCGCCGGGCGTGCTGAAGATGGTCAAGGTCTACCTCGCGGTCAAGCGTCGCCTGCAGCCTGGCGACAAGATGGCGGGCCGTCACGGAAACAAGGGCGTGGTCTCGAAGATCGTTCCGGTGGAAGACATGCCGTACATGGCTGACGGCCGTCCGGCAGACGTCGTGCTGAACCCGCTCGGCGTACCGTCGCGGATGAACGTGGGTCAGGTGCTCGAAGTCCACCTCGGCTGGGCCGCGAAGGGTCTCGGCTGGCGGATCGGCGAGATGCTGGCGCGTCAAGCAAA
>JAYFSB010000277.1:0-3706 GCA_040946865.1 Burkholderia sp. | reverse complement strand
CGTTTGCCTTGCTCGGGTCATATCCACCTATTTATAACGGCTGGACCACGGGGACGGTGAACTTGATCAGCATTGCCCTAAACCGCCACCGCCTTCTCAAAATTCCGTCTGCCCGCTGTACACCACTTTCGACAATAACTCGCATTGCCTTGGGGGATGCCATTCGGGCGCAACGGGCTTCTGTTGCACTTCAAGCTTGAAACCGCCCTATCCGGTGCTGCCGCTGCTGTCGCCATTTGACCACACGCGCTCGCCACCACCTACTCGGCGATACGCCGCTGTCGAGCACGGCCGAGGCGCTCTCGCAGGTACTGCGGATCGACGCCAACACACCGCAGACCCTTCCTCGCGCAGGCCATCGACGGCCCCGGTCGTGCTGGTGTCGATAACGTCCTGCGTCCGCCCCCACACCGCCCTGAGCAACGCGCGCGTGCCGGCCGCCCTCTTGGCTTCCCCGCCGGCCTCCGTTATGCTGTCCCTTGTTTTTTTCGAGGCAAACCGGGCGAAATCGATACAAAATAGAAAGAATCCGCACAAACTAACGACGAATCGTGAAAGTCAGTGCGAATCCAGCGCGGTCGCGCCACTGTGATCGTTCGCGCGGCGGCAGCCAGACCTCCCTTCGTCGTGAAGATCGGACCGCTCGTGGCGCGAAACCCAGTGAGCCACCATGACATCGAACCCGACCGCGCGGCAGCCAGGCAGGCCGTCGCGCCCGCGAAACCGCGCGCCCAGAGCGCGCGCAATCCCCGGCGTTGCCATGCCGATCATCATCTCGCGTGCCCTCGCCGGCAGTCTGCTCGCCTGCCTGAGCACCACCACCGCGGCCCAGGGCCCGTCCCTCTACGGCGAGCTCGACAGCGGCCTGGCCTACCTGAGCAATGTTGGCGGCCACGTACAGTATCTCAGAACCTCCGGCCTGATTGCAGGGCAGCGAGGATCTCGGCGGCGGCACCAAGGCGCTGTTCCGGTTCGAGCGCGGCTTCACGGTCACCGCCGGTAGCCAGCTAAACGATCACCCTAGCTATGCCAGCCTGCAATCGGAACGGCTCGGCACGCTGACGCTCAGCCATCAATACGACCTGATCCACGACTACGCCGCGCAGTTCACGCTGACGGGCGACACGGGCGGCACTGCCTTCGCCCACCCCTTCGACAACGACAACGCCAACAACACCTACCTGGCCACCAACGCGGTGAAATACGTCAGCGCCCGCTACGGCGGCTTCAGCTTCGGCAGCCTCTATGCGCTGTCGAACGGCACCGGCCGCTTCGCGCAGAATCGTGCCTATGGGATTGCCACCAACTACGCGCACGGGGGGGCCTTCAATGCCGGCGTCGCCTGGATGCACCACAACGGGTGCGGCCTCGCCGCCGGCGGTGCCTACGATCCGGCCAGCCTGCCGGGCGAGGATGGCACGCCGGCTCCGCTCAGCGCGCAGCGCCAGGACATCGTCGCGGCTGGCACCAGTTATGCAATCGGCAAAGTGACCTTGGGTGCCGCGTGGTCGCGGGCGATCTACACAGGGGTGTCGAACACCAATAGCGGCACTGCGCTGCCCTCGGTGGCGTTCTCGAACTACGAGGTCAATGCAGTCTGGCAGGCAACGGCTGCGCTCGCCCTGGCGGGCATGTATACCTACATGCATGCCAATACCGTGCACTGGCAGCAAGGTGCCGCGCAGGCCGTCTACCAGCTCTCGAAGCGTACCGACGTCTACGCCGAGACGCTTCTGCAACGCGCCTCGACCGGCGCGCTGGCGGTGATCAACAGCGCCAATTCGTCGAGCGGGCGCAGCCAGCTGCTGGTCGCCACCGGGATCCGCCATCGCTTCTGATCACGGGGTGCCGCGCGGGATGCGCGGCCTGCTTCAGGCCTGCGGCCGTGTGCGCTTCTTTAGCAAGTAGGTATCCATGATCCAGCCGTAGCAGGCGCGAGCCTCGGCCCGCACACGCACGATCTCGTGCTTGACCTCGCTGAGGTGCCCGGCCACCAGGATCTCGTCGGGCGTGCCGACATAAGCGCCCCAGTAGATATCGACATCGTCCTCGACGCGCTCGAAGGCGTTGTGCGCGTCGAGCATCACCACCACGCTGTCGGCTGCCTCAGGGAGGCGTGCGCCGAGACCACGGCCGTTGACGATCTCGACCGCGCGGCCGATCTCGTTGAGCGCGATACGGTGCCGAGCAGCCAGCGCCTGCACGCTGCTGATGCCGGGAATCACCTCGTGTTCAAGGGCATGGCGGCCACCGGCCGCGATCGCGCCGACGATGCGCATGGTGCTGTCGTAGAGCGCGGGGTCGCCCCATACCAGGAACGCGCCGTATTCGCCGTCGCGCAGTTCTTCGCTGATCAGGCGCTCAAACACCTGCTGCTTGTCGCGGTTCAGCGCCTCGACCGCGCCTACGTAGCTGTCACCTTCGGGGCCACGCTCAGGGCTGGCCGCCTCGACGATGCGCCAGGGCCGCTGGCCGGCATGGCGCTCGATGATCTCGCGCCGCAGGATGATCAGCTTCTCCTTGACAGCGCCCTTGTCCATCACGAAGAACACGTTGACGCGCTGCAGCGCGTCGATGGCCTGCAAGGTTAGGTAGTCAGGATTGCCGGCGCCGATGCCGATGATGAGGACGTGTTTCACATGCGGCTCCAGGGAGTCGAAAAACAGGAAACGCGCAGTCTACCCGCTTTGGCGAGCCGGTTGGCATGCCGGCAATGCCGCCGGAGCGATGTGTTTGGGATACGTTGGCTCCGTCGTCTCCACCTGATGTAGCCCCGTTATGGGACAGGCTCGTGTGCCGCGCGATCCCGCGCAGCGGGACATTCTCGCGGAAATATATCCGCCTGATTTTGGCCAGTATGCCCACCGTGATCACCTCGGTATCCTCTGCTCAAAGATTGAGCAGAGCACTCAATCACGCGGGTCAAAATTTGATGAAAACTACAAGTCCAGGTGGGTCAATTCGGCCTTCTTGAAATTTGAGTGGGTTACGAAGCATACGAATTGATCCGCGAGAAGTTGAGCTTGCCAGCGGTCAAAAACAGCACGGTGCGCATGGTCGTGAGGTTGGTGGTGTACCCGCACGCCTTTCGCTTGGCGGCCTGGACGAGCCCGTTGACGGCTTCCAGGAAGCCATTGGTCTGACGCGTCTGGGTCTAGGCCACGATGCCGTCGAAATGACTACGGATCATGCGGGCGATTTCATGAGTTATTGTCGAAAGTGGTGTACGGCGGGCAAACGGAATATTGAGAAGGCGGTAGCGGTTTAGCTGAGAATGTTGCGTGTCAGAAGCACAACCAGCGAACCCAGCGGGAGCCGGAACCGGTCACCATGAAAAAGTTTACGAAAGAAGCGAACAGCGGTAAAGCAGAAACAAAGAGTGTGGCGGCTCCGGTTTTTCTGCCTCTGTTGAATTTCGAGTGGGTAATAAATTGCCCGATTTGCACGTGAGCGACGGTAATCATGCATAGCAAGTTGTTCGAGACGGCTTTGGGTATCAGCGATCCGTGGTTCGTGAACAGCATGGATTTCGACGCGGCGGCGAAGCGGTTGACGGGTCACATCGATTTTGTTGCCGGCAGTCGCTTCCCGCATCCAGAGATCGCCGGCGGCTATCCCGTGCACGCCACCGTTGTCAAGCGCTGCCGGCACTTGAACTTCTTCCAGCACGACTGCTTTCTCGAAGTGCGCACGCCTCGCATCAAGC
>JAYFSB010000276.1:0-3723 GCA_040946865.1 Burkholderia sp. | reverse complement strand
CGGGCTTTCAGTTTCGGGGTCCGCCGCCATAGATTTGGTCCCTCGGGCAGCAGTCATCCGGGCTTCACTCAGACCTCAGCCGTCAAGGACGCATTGCGTTTTCTGCTACTCTCCCATGTCGAGTTTCCGGCTTACTCGCCGCGCCTCTCCGCTTGGGTCTTCAGGCGCTGCCGCCCTACCGCCCTACTGTACCCGCTGCTGACTCCTGCGCGGCGATCAGCAACCCTTGCAAGTTGCTCAGTCCTGAGTCCAGGACACCGAGCAGGCCTCCCGAGGAAAGCACAACCGCCTTCGTCACACGCCTGCCAGATCTACCATCCCGGGCCCTGATGGTTATGGACTTCGCGATCATCGGCTTGCTCGTCCGGCCGGGCAAGCTTCATATCTGGTTTCTATTCGTCAGGTCGTGGCTTTGCTCCACGGTTTCCTCCAGAGCCCGCCTCGCGGACGACGCCTCAGTGCGGCTGAGCGCCGGCGGCCATGCCGTTGTGGCGCAGCAGCGCGTCGATCTCCGGCTCGCGGCCGCGGAAGGCCTTGAACGATTCCATCGCCGGGCGACTGCCGCCGACCTCGAGGATCTCGTGGCGATAGCGCATGCCGGTGGCCGCGTCGAGCACCGTGCCGCTCGCCTTGGCCGCTTCCTCGAAGGCCGCGTAGGCGTCGGCCGACAGCACCTCGGCCCACTTGTAGCTGTAGTAGCCGGCCGCGTAACTACTCGCAAAGATGTGGCTGAAAGTGTTCGGCCAGCGCGAGAACGGTGCCTGCGGGATCACGTGGAAGCGCTCGTTGATCTCGCGCGCGAACTCCACCGCATTGCTGGCACCGGCCGGATCGAAATCGACGTGCAACAGCATGTCGTACATCGAGAACACGATCTGACGCAGCGTGCCCAGGCCGCTCTGGAAGTTCTTCGCGGCCAGCATCTTGTCGAACAGCGCGCGCGGCAGCGAGGCGCTGGTCTCGACGTGAGAGGACATCGAGGGCAGCACGTCCCATTCCCAGCAGAAGTTCTCCATGAACTGCGAGGGCAGCTCGACCGCATCCCATTCCACGCCGTTGATGCCCGACACGCCGAGCTCGTCGACGCGCGTGAGCATGTGGTGTAGGCCATGGCCGAACTCGTGGAACAGCGTGATCACTTCGTCGTGCGTGAAGCACGCTGGCTTGTCGCCGATCGGTGCCGAGAAGTTGCAGGTCAGGTAGGCCAACGGCGTCTGCAGGCCGGCCGCGCGCTGGACGCGGGAGCGTGCGTCATCCATCCAGGCACCGCCACGCTTGCCCGCGCGCGCGTAGAGGTCGAGATAGAACTGCGCGACCAGGCTGCCGTCGGCATTCTCGACACGGAAGAAGCGCACGTCGGGATGCCAGACCGGTGCCTCATCGCGGCGGAACTTCACGCCGAACAGCGTCTCGGTGACGGTGAACAAGCCCTTGAGCACGGCCGGTTCCGGGAAGTACTGCTTGACCTCGTTTTCCGAGAACGCATAGCGCTGCTGGCGCAGCTTTTCAGCCGCGTAAGCGACATCCCAGGGTGCCAGCTCGCTCATGCCGAGCATGCCCGAGGCGAAGGCGCGCAGCTCGTCCCAATCGCGCTCGGCGTGCGGGCGCGCGCGCACCGCCAGGTCCCTCAGAAAGGCCGTGACTTGGGCTGGCGATTCGGCCATCTTCGATACCAGCGACACCTCGGCGAAGTTCGCGTATCCGAGCATCACGGCTTCCTCGCGGCGCAGCGCAAGCGTCTCGGCGACCACCTTGGTATTGTCCCATTCGTCGGCCTTGCCGCCGCCGTATTGCGAGCCCAGTTCCGAGGCGCGCATCTCGTAGGCGCGATAGAGGGTCTCGCGCATCGCGCGGTTGTCGGCGTATTGCAAGACCGGGAAGTAGGAAGGGAAGTGCAACGTGAACTTCCAGCCGGCCTTGTCCTCGCGCTGTGCGGCCGCGCGGGCGGCGGCGATCGCATCGTCGGGCAGGCCGGCCAGCTGTTCCTCGGATTCGGCGTAATAGGTGTAGCCGTTGGTGGCGTCGAGCACGTGGTCCGAGAAGGCCTTCGAGAGCGCGGCCTGCTGTTCCTGCAGCTCGGCGAAGCGCGGCTTCTGTGCCTCGGGCAGTTCGGCACCGGACAGGCGGAATTCGCGCAGCGAATTGTCGAGGATCTTGCGGCGCTCGGCACTCAGCGTCGCGTACTCGGTGCCGACGGCGATCGCCTTGTATTTCTCGTAGAGCGCGAGGTTCTGGCCCACGCTCGACCAGAACTCGGTCACGCGCGGCAGGTTCTCGCCATAGGTCGCGCGCAGCTCCGGCGTATCGACCACCGCGTTCAGGTGGCCGACGATGCCCCAAGCACGGCCGAGCGGCTCGGTGACGCGCTCGAAGGCTTCGACCACGTCAACCCAGGTGGCGGGCGTGGCGGGGTCGACGGCGCGCGCGACAGCATCCTCCGCCTGTTCGAGCAGCGTATCGAAGGCGGGCGTCACGTGTTCGGGACGGATCTCGCCGAAGCGAGGCAGGCCGGAGAAATCAAGAAGCGGGTTGGCATTGGTGCTGACGGACATAGTGCTCCCTGCGGGGTCGGAATTCGGTTCAACGGGCGCGGCAGCGAGGCTGCAGCATGTCGACATTATTGGGGCGGTGTGGCCGGTTTCCAATCGGAAGTTTCTAAGTACTACAGCCGTAGATGCTAACTGACAGTCGGGGCAAAACCACGACGTCGGCAATAAGACTGTTGTGCGCGCCACTGGTGAATGCGTCGCCAAATTGACCATGCAATCATATGATCGATCGGGTGGGCGGCGCGCCATAACAAGCGGCACAACAGTCGACGAATTTCCTGCGGGCTGAGCATCATGCCTTCAGGAGTTTTTTGTCTCTGTTGAATTTCGAGTGGGTGGTAAATTGCCTGGTTTACAGGTGAACGACGGTAGTCATGCATAGCAAGTTGTTCGAGACGGCTTTGGGTATCAGCGATCCGTGGTTCATGAACGGCATCGATCTCGACGCGGCTGCGAAGCGATTGACAGTCAACATCGATTTCGTTGCCGGCAGTCGCTTCCCGCATCCAGAGATGCGCCGGCGGCCATCCGGTGCACGACACCGTTGTCAAGCGCTACCGGCACTTGAACTTCTTCCAGCACGACTGCTTTCTCGAAGTGCGCACGTCTCGCATCAAGCTGCCTGCCGGCCGCATGGCGCTCGTCAAGCCCGAGTGGGCCGGTAAGCATTAAGGCAATGCTGATCAAGTGTCTGCATTCGCGATGTCGTCAAGCCTGCGTAGCGAATCGATCATAAACGAAGTTGTCCTGGTTTGTTGTCGGTCGTCCTGGGTGCCATTCAGATGGTCGGCGGGCCCCAGGCCTGGTTTTCGCCCATTACGGACGCACCTGTGCCATCAATCGTGCGCGGCACAGAGGCACAGATAAACGTTGGCCAGCGCCAGGGCGACGAAGGCGTAGTTCGCATTCTTCGCGAGCCCGAACCCTCGACTTGTTGCGGTTCTTGCGGCGCGTCACCTCATCGACTACGCCGTTGCGACGTGTGCGTCGATTCGTGAAGTCGCACGCTTTGGGTGCCTTGCCAAGAATCAGTGCCTTCTGACTCGCGTAGGCATTGTCGCCGTAGACGCGTCGCGCCTGCCCATGCAGCAGTTGCAGCATCGCGTGCTTGTCATGGACGTTGGCCGCCGTCACCACCGCGCTGTGAGCCAGGCCGCTTCGACTATCGACGCCG
>JAYFSB010000275.1:0-3727 GCA_040946865.1 Burkholderia sp. | reverse complement strand
CTTAAGCATGTTCGCCGCGTCTCCACTCGATATGACAAGCTTGCCGAGAGCTATCTCCTGTTTGCATCGCTTGCCTGTGCATTTGGGCCGGTCGTAAATGTGAACACTGCCTAGCCGCCCGGCCACGAAGGCCAGACCCTGCCGCTCCAGGAAGCGCCGCGCCTGCTACTTGAAACGCTCTCCGACGTGTTTCGAGCCGCCCCGCGCGGAAAAGTTGTCAGCCTCGCCGCCACCGGCGGCAACTCCACCTCCCGCTCCCTCTCCCGGCACTGCGCGAAGCCGTGCTACCCGCATGGCACAATACGGGCCTTGTTTCGCCAGCCTCGCGCCGTCGCGCCCTCTCCGTTATGGCTGCCCTCCCCGATCTCGCGCAATCGCAGCACTATCCCGCCGGCACGCTCTACGTAGTCGCGACGCCGATCGGCAACGCGGCCGACATCACGCTGCGCGCGCTGCACCTGCTCGCGCTGACCGACCGCATCGCCGCCGAGGACACGCGCAACACCGGCCAGCTGCTGTCGCGCTACGGCATCTCGAAGCCACTGCTGGCCGTGCACGAGCACAACGAGCGCGAGGCGGCCGGGCGCATCGTCGAGCTGCTGCTGGCCGGCGAGCGGATCGCCTATGTTTCCGATGCGGGCACACCCGGTATCTCGGACCCGGGCACCAAGCTGGTAGACGCGGTGCGCGCTGCCGCGCTGCCGGTGGTGCCGCTGCCCGGCGCGAACGCGGCCGCCACGGCCGTAAGCATCGCCGGCGACTGGGCCGGGCCGTTCACCTTCGCGGGCTTCTTGCCGCCCAAGCCCAAACAGCGCGCGGCCGCGCTTGCACCGCTCAAGGCCCACCCCTATGCGCTGGTGTTCTACGAGGCACCGCATCGCATCGTCGAGACCGTCGAGGCGCTCGCCCAAGCCTTCGGCGGCGAGCGGCACCTCCTGATCGGCCGCGAACTGACGAAATTACATGAGGACGTGTTCGTCGGTACCCTGGCCGAAGGGCCAGGCTGGCTCGCCGCCGACGCGAACCGCCAGCGCGGCGAGTTCGCGATCGTGGTGGAGGGCGCAAGCGCACCGCAAGGCGGGGACGATCCGGCCGCGCACGATGCGCTGCTCAGGCTGCTGCTGTCGGAGGTGCCGGTGAAAGGTGCGGTGAAGCTGGCCGCGGCGCTGACGAGCGCGTCGCGCAACACGCTGTATGCGCGCGCGCTCGAACTGAAGGAAGAGACGGAAGAAGACTGACACGGCTCGGCGGCCCCAGGCGATTCCGAGGGAAATGTAGGAAGCCGTGTGAGCCCGTCACGCCGCTAGTATCACAGTCCCGCTGCAGCCTCGGCATGCTTGCCGAGGACCGCCGAATGGAACTCAGTGCGTCTGCGAAGCAGAGGCGACTATTTCGTCGCGCGCGACTCGCGCCTGCGCGGGCGAGAGCCCAACGATCTTGACGCTCCCGGTACCCGCATGGACCAGGCCGATGATCTTGGCCGCGGCATAAGAGAGATCGAGCACTCGGCCGCGCTTGAACGGGCCACGGTCGTTGATCTTCACCACCACCGACTTTCCGTTGCTCTGGTTGATCACCTTCACGTACGAGAACAGCGGCAGAGTGCGATGCGCGGCGGTCAACTCGTTCATGTCGAAGAGCTCGCCGTTGGCGGTACGCCGGCCGTGGAAAGCGCAGCCGTACCACGAGGCCTTGCCGCTCTGGCGGAAATCGGACACGTCGATCGGCTTCGTATTGGCCAGCGAGGCGCGCCTGGCGTCTTGCGAGTCGGCGGTCGGCATAGTCGCCAGTGCCGAGTCGAACTGCTTGCCGTCGGCATTCGCCGCGCTCGCGGCGGACGTGCGCAGCGCGTCCCTGGCCGGTTTGGACTGGTTGGCCGCCTGATCGTTGGCGGCATTGGGCGGCATCGTGCATCCGGTGAGCGCAGCCATCATCACTACTGGGCCGAGTTGCCTCGGCAATCGAAATTTCATCGACGTGTCGCCTATGGGTGCGGGCCGCGACTGCTGGAAAATGCGGCTCGGACGGATATGCGGGCACGCCCCTGCTCCTTGAGAGCAGATGGCTTGCACTGGTGCGGCTGTCGTACTCGCCGCGACCGTCCTGATTAGCTTTCACGTCTGGCGCAACCTGTCCCCGGCAGCCTGACTGAACCCCAAATATCGCCATTGAACCGGCTGACCGGTTCGCGCGCCTTGCTGACCAGCAAAACACTGGAACGGCAACATATGCCTTTTCCGGCATGCGACATGCATGGGCCCGCGTCAGGCGCGCGTGGTGCTCGGCCGGACAAGACGTGAGTACCGGTGAATCGGCACTGGATGTGCCGCCGGTAGGCCGGTGGCTAGGGTCTGTTTACATTTGTAAAAATGTGCTTACATTTTGTCTTTTGCGCAACGAGACAGGATGGTACAAACCTTACTGAGCGACGAAGTATGGAACAAAGTCCAAGCTATCCTGCCCGGCAAGGAAGGCGGCCGTGGTCGGAATCGCATCCAACCATCGCTGGTTCCTCGAAGCGGTGCTGTGGATTGCCCGAACCGGCAGTCCATGGCGCGATCTTCCCGCGGAATTCGGTCGATGGCATACGGTATATATCCGTTTCTCGCGCTGGCGAAGCCAGGGTGTCTGGCCGCGGGTAACGAATGCTTTGGCAGGCGAGACGGAAATCGAGCACATCCTTATCGATTCGACGCTCGTGCGAGCGCCCCAGCATTCGGCCGGGGCCTTAAAAAAGTGGGCCCCAAGCGCTCGGACGTGCCCGAGGCGGACTGAGACACAAACTGCATGTGGCGGTGGATTCGAAGGGTCGCCCGTTGCGACTGATCGTCACTGAAGGACAGATCGCCGACATCGCGTGCGCGGTGCAATTGGTCGAGCATCTGCGCACCGGAGCGGTTATCGCAGACAAGGGCTACGATGCTGACCACTTCATGCAATGAATTCGAGCCTGCCGCGCAAAGGTCGTGATTCCCCCGCGTTCGAATCACCAGACAAAACGCCGCTACAACCGTGTGCTTCACCGTACACGCGACCTGGCCGAACGGTTCTTCAATCGTATTAAGCATTTTCGTCGCGTCTCCACTCGATATGACAAGCCTGCCGAGAGCTATCTCGTGTTTGCATCGCTTACCTGCGCGTTTGGGCCAATCGTAAATGTGAACGCGTGGTGGAACCACGCATAATGGACGACATTATACAGAAATAGAAGTAAGTGATCGATAAACCAGCTTTTACGGATTTGACGGCAGCGAGGTACGCCTGGCATTTTGATGCGAGCTGGAGATGTCATGGATTGGGATGCCCATGTCGAGGCGGCGGACCTTGCAGGCGTAACGTTGTCGTCGTATGCGAGGGAGGCGCGCAAGCGTGCGGAACCGAGCTCAGAACCGGCCTCACCGTTCGTGGAAGTCGAAAAAGTGGGCACGGGCGCCGGTTACGCCGGCCCCAGCGGCGACCACGACGCCCGGAGCGCGGATGTGGGCGCATCTGCCCAACGGGGTGAGCGTCGAGCGGTTCTGCACGAGCGCCGACGTCGAGCTGCTGGTTGCGATGATGGACGCGCTGGGTAGGACGGCATGTTCCGCTTCGACGAAGATCTAAAAGTGCCTCTGTTGAATTTCGGGTAGGTAGCAAATTGCCCGATTTATACGTGAGCGACGGTAGTCATGCATAGCAAGTTGTTCGAGACGGCTTTGGGTATCAGCGATCCGTGGTTCGTGAACGG
>JAYFSB010000274.1:0-3735 GCA_040946865.1 Burkholderia sp. | reverse complement strand
GATTCGCTTCGCAGGCTTGACGACATCACGAATGCAGACACTTGATCAGCATTGCCTTAAGCATTTTCGCCACGTCTCCACTTGATATGACAAGCTTGCCGAGAGCTATCTCGTGTTTGCATCGCTTGCCTGCGTGTTTGGGCCAGTCGTAAATATGAACACTGCCTAGCACCATTGCCGCAAACAGCAGCGTGAAGCTCTTGAGCTTGTGCCGGCCCACTCGGGCTCGACGAGCGCCACGTGGCCGTCAGGCAGCTTGATGCGAGCCGTGCGCACTTCGAGAAAGCAGTCGTGCTGGAAGAAGTTCAAGTGCCGGTAGCGCTTGACAACGGTGTCGTGCACGGGATGGCCGCCGGCGATCTCTGGATTCAGGAAGCGACTGCCGGCAACGAAATCGATGTTGACCGGTCAACCTGCTTCGCAGCCGCGTTGAAATCGATGCCGTTCATGAACCACGGATCGCTGATACCCAAAGCCGTCTTGAACAACTTGCTATGCATGATTACCATCGCTCACGTGCAAATCGGGCAATTTATCACTCACTCAAAATTCAACAGAGGCCAAAATATTGTGGGAGCAGTCGATAGCGTGATCCGGCGCGCCGCGTGACTACTTCGCGCCGATCGCCCGCTTAGGCCATCTGGTCGTCGTTCGCCACGCCCTCCTGGAAGAGCGCGAGACGGTTGTAGAGCGTCTTGAGGCTGATGTCAAGCACCTCGGCGGCATGGGTCTTCACGCCACCGCATTTGGCGAGCGTGCCGAGAATCATCTGGCGATCGAGCTCGTCCAGCGTGGCACCGAGCTCGACCGATACCGAGTCGCCAAACTCGGCTTCCCCGCCGGCCACCTCGACCGCGATCGGCGACGGTAGCGTCTCGATCAGGTCGCCGTCGCTGAAGATGTGGGCGCGCTGCACGAAGTTGCGCAGCTCGCGCACGTTGCCGGGCCATTTGCAATTGCCAAGCGCCGCCAGGGCGGCTGGGGCGAAACGCATCTCGCTGCCGGCCTGCTCGTTCAGTTGTTCGAGAAATACGCTGGCAAGCATGGCGATGTCGTCGCCGCGCTCGCGCAGCGGCGGCAAGGTGATCGGGAAGACGTTCACGCGGTGATAGAGATCGGCGCGCAGCTTGCCGCCGGCGATCGCAGTCTCGGGATCGAGGTTGGTGGCCGCCACGATGCGCACGTCGACATCGAACTCCCGCAAACCACCGAGCCGCGTCACGCGCCCCGTTTCTAGCACGCGCAGCAGCTTGACCTGCGATTCCGTCGGCATTTCGGTGATTTCGTCGAGAAACAGCGTGCCGCCGTGGGCGCGTTCGAAGAAACCCTTGTGCTGACGGTCGGCACCCGTGAAGCTGCCCTTGTCATGGCCGAACATCTCGCTCTCGACCAGGTTCGCGGCAACCGCACCACAGTTAATGGCGAGAAACGGGCCGTTGCGGCGCAGGCTCAAGTCATGGATGGTGCCCGCGGCGAGCTCCTTGCCCGTGCCCGATTCTCCGTTGAGCAGCACCGACGCGTTGGTTCTGGCAACGCGGTTGATCGCGTCATACAAGGTCTGCATGGGTGGCGAGGTGCCGAGCATGCGCCCGAAGCGGCCGAGCTGCTGGAGTTCCTGGCGCAGCAAGTCGATCTCCGCGTGCAGCACGCTGACGCGAGGCAGCCGTGACAGGATGCACGTCAGCCGCTGCATGTTGATCGGTTTGATGAGGTAGTCGCTCGCGCCGCGGCGCAGGGCGTCGATCGCGGTTTCGAGGCTCGCATAGCCTGTCATCAGGACCATCTCGCAGTGCGTGCCTTTCGGTAGATCCTTGAACAGATCCATGCCGTTGCCGTCTGGAAGCACCAGGTCGCACAGGATGAGATCGGGGGAATTGCCTGCAATCAAGCGGCGGGCTTCCGCGAGCGTCGCCGTGGTCTCGCAGCGCAATTCCTGCGATTGGGCCAGGGCGGCAAGCATGTCGCGGACATCCGCGTCGTCTTCGACAACCAGTACGTAGGACACGAATACTCCAGGGGTGGACCAAATAGGTCGTGGCTCAGGGCCGGGTTGTGCGGATGGCGATATGCCGGGAGGTTGTTGCCGGGGCTGCGGTGCGCGTCCAGTTGCGCGTCTGGCCAGACCAGCGCGCCGGATGCCGCTCACGAGCGGCCTAGTAGAGCTCGTGCCGAGCGGCGAGGATCGCGATGTCTTCACCGGCGTGCCGTTGCGCCGGTGTGACGTAACGGATGCCGCTGTGCCGATGCTCGTTGTGGTACCAATGCACGAAGCGCATCGCCCATTGCCTGGCGGCGTCCAGGTCTGCAAAGCGGTGCACCGGGAACTCGGGACGGTACTTGGCCGTGCGGAACAGGGATTCGACGAACGCGTTGCCGTCGTGGACGCGAATACGAGGGTTTCACGCCGAGCCAGCGAAGCATCGTCAGCACCGTCTCGTGGCCTTCAGCGTAGAGCCGTTGTCGCCGTGCAGAATGGGACGCTGCTCGTCCAGCGGCAATCCTTCCGGCCCGCCGCCCGCTGAACGACCCTGACGCCATAATCGGCATCGTCGGTGCCGTGCACTTCCCAGGCGGTGATCTTGCGGCTGAGATGTCCATGATCAGGTACAGGTAGAACCCCATGCCGGCCACGGTGGCGGGCAAATACGTCATATCCCAGCACCAGGCTTGGCGAACCGCGCTCGTGATGTGCGTGCTCGGCTGGCTTGGGACGCTTTGGCCCGACCGCGATAAGCGTTTTGACCTTGCGCCCGCAGTAACCGACAGAAGGTTGATTCGCTCGCCAGATAGACGCTTTCGTCGGCCAGCGGCGGCACGATCCGCGCAGACGGCATATCTGCGAAGCGTGGTTCGTTGGCGACTGCGAGCACAGCCTGACGCTCCGAGTTCGATCAGCACGCACATGCACTGACCGCCTGCGGCCGACGGTTGCCGGTTTGCAGCCCATTCTGGGCCTTCCAGCGTTGCAGGGTGCGCACGGTCAGGTCAATGCCGGCACAAGTCTTGCAAGTCAGGCGCAACCGTACACCGGCCTGATGAGCCGCTTCGATGTCTCGGACAGTCATCTGGCGATCTTCGAGACCGATCATTCGTCCTCCCCCTTGTGGAAGATCGCCTCGAGTTTTTTGACAGCACCAACAAGGCGGTCGTCTCGGCCAGCGCACGGTCCTTGCGCCGAACTTCGCGCTCGAGTTCTTTGATCCAGCGGCGACACGCCTTCGTTTGTCCAGGCGTGGCACGCACGTCCTGCGGGTCGGCCAACGCCTGGGTAGCCGCGTTCCGCCATGCAGCAAGCTCCTGCGGATACACGCCGTTCTCGCGGCACCATGCGCTGCGCGATGTCTCATCCAGCACGGCAGTGGTGAGCACGGCGTCTAGCCGCGATGCAGCTGTCCAGGCCCGCCCGCAGGCGGGCCTGGACAGCGACTCACTCAGCGTACCCACGTTCACGCGCGTTTCCTGCGCGACATCTTCAACCGACGCGCTCTCCGGCGGCAGCAACCTTGCAACCACCTTGTCCTTGAATGCCTGTCCGTACTTTGCCACTTCTCGTCCTCATTGCGCCCTCGGATTTCCAGATCCTATTCGGACGACAACTATTCTGACACGGGGCTGTCAAAACTTCCAGCTCTCTTGAAATTTGAGTGGGTTACGCGACATGTTGGTTGATCTTCGAAAAGTCGAGCTTGCCGGCGATCAGAAACAGCACGGTGCGCATGGTCGTGAGGTTGGTGT
>JAYFSB010000273.1:0-3747 GCA_040946865.1 Burkholderia sp. | reverse complement strand
CAACTTGCTATGCATGACTACCGTCGCTCACGTGCAAATCGGGCAATTTACCACCCACTCGAAATTCAACAGAGGCAAGAAGTATCAGAAACAGTACGGTGCGCATGGTCGTGAGGTTGGTGTACCCCGGCGCGCCTTTCGCTTGGCGGCCTGGAAAAGAGTCCGTTGATGGCTTCTAGGAAGCCGTTGGTCTGACGCGCCTTGGTTCAGGCCACGATGCCGTCGAAATGACTACGGATCATGCGGGCGACTTCCGTCATCGGATCGACCTTCAAGCGCATGACGTTCGTGCACCACTACTCAAGTATTTCGCTGACGACGTTGATCTGCTTGCGATTGAGAATCTCCCGAAGTTGCCCGCGATAGAGCCCGCGCGGACAGCGTGTCGCCGATCGGCGTTTGTCGCCTGTAAACAAGGGATTTTCGATGCGGCATGCGGCGATGTTTCGCATCGCCGAACGTCCCGCGCGACGGCCTGCTTCGCACATAATTCGCGCCGCGCCGGCGTAGTTTCGCGAGTCGATCGGGCCGTCGTTGGGCCCGCCAGTCAGCGGCGAGCAACAAAACCTGCCGAAAACCAGAAAATTCCGCACAAAAGTGCTGCGCGAAGCGTCGCACCGCTTGTAGAATCCGACTTTGAAGCATGCACTTCGTATGCTTCGAATCCAACGACCAGACCCGGTAGGAGAAACATGGCGACTTCCGCAAAAAAGGTGGCCAAGAAAGTGGCTGCTAAATCTGCAGCGCCCGCGAAGAAAGTAGTGGCCAAGAAGGCTGCCGCGAAGGTGCCGGCCACTCCGACGCCGATCAAGGACAGCTTCACTAAAGCATCGCTGGCGACGCATATTGCCGAGCGCGCTGAAGTCGAGTTGAAGACGGTCAAGGCCGTGCTCGCGACGCTTGAAAACGTGATCCTCGGTTCGATCCACAAGAAGGGTGCGGGCGAGTTCACGCTGCCGGGTCTGCTGAAGATCTCGGCGCAAGCCGTGGCAGCAAAGAAGAAGCGCTTCGGCAAGGATCCATTCACGGGGGAAGAGCGCTGGTTCCCGGCCAAGCCGGCGAGCGTGCGTGTCAAGGCACGTGCGCTGAAGAAGCTGAAGGACGCAGCAGCATAAGGGAATTGCCAGGGCACCAGGGTCATTCCGGAACGTCGAGGCAGCTCAAAAAGATTCCCGCGTGCGAAGAGCGTGCGAGGATCTTTTTGCCTCTGTTGAATTTCGAGTGGGTAGTAAATTTCCCGATTTGCACGTGAGCGACGGTAGTCATGCATGGCAAGTTGTTCGAAATGGCTTTGGGTATCAGCGATCTGTGGTTCGTGAGCGGCATCGATTTCGACGCGACTGCGAAGCGATTGACGGTCAACATCGATTTCGTTGCCGGCAGTCGCTTCCCGCATCCAGAGATCGCGGGGGCTATCCTGTGCATGACACCGTTGTCAAGCGCTACCGGCACTTGAACTTCTTCCAGCATGACTGCTTTCTCGAAGTGCGCTCGTCGAGCCCGAGTGGGCCGGCAAGCTCAAGGGCTTCACGCTGCTGTTCAAGACAATGGCGTCTGACACTCGCCAAGCAGATGTCGTTCACCGCAGTTGCCCGTACCGTCGGCGAGTCCTGGCATCGAGTGAACGCCATTTGCAAACGCTATGGCGAACTCGCGCTCGCCCAGATCAACCTGTCCGACATGACGAGCATTGCCGTCGACGAAACATCCTACCAGCGCGGACACAACTACCTGACGCTCGTGGCGGATGCGCTCGAAGGTGGATCCGATGAAGGACGTCGCCTGCATGATCCGCAGTCATTTCGACGGCATCGTCGCCTGAACCCAGACGCGTCAGACCAACGGCTTCCTGGAAGCCATCAACGGACTCTTCCAGGTCGCCAAGCGAAAGGCACCGGATACACCAACCTCACGGCCACGAGCACCATGCTGTTTCTGATCGCCGGCAAGCTCGACTTCTCGAAGATCAACCCACATGTCCCGTAACCCACTCAAATTTCAAGAGAGCCTCATTTTTCAAGAAAGCCTCTACATTCATGAGCGCCGCCGAGATCGCAGCAGCCGAACTCAGACCGCCATCGGCGCGGTCAGCGGCGCGTGGTGCCGATAGCCTTCGAGCGAAAAATCGGCCGGCTCGATGCGCTCCAGCCACTCCGGCTCGTAGACGCCCATCTTCGCGTACTCCGGCACCCGATCGGCGATCACCAGGCGCGAGCTTTCATAAGGTTCGCGCTTGAGCTGCTGGTTCAGCATGTCGAGCTGGTTCTCGTAGATGTGCGCATCGCCGATGAAGTAGGTGAACCAGCGCGGCGCATAACCGGTCAGCCGACCCACCAGCGCCAGCAGCGCGGCACCTTCGGTGAGATTGAACGGCGTGCCCAGGCCGACATCGTTGCTGCGGATATACAGGCACAGCGAGATCTCGCGCTTTGCCGGGTTGGGCAGGAATTGATAGAGCAGATGGCAGGCAGGCAGCGCGATCTCCTCGAGCTTCACGGGGTTCCAGCCATGGAACAGGATGCGGCGGCTCGACGGGTCGCGCATGATGGTGTCGAGACAGTCGCGCAGCTGGTCGATCGCCTTGTGCAGCAGCATCTGCTGCGCGCCGTCTTCCTCGAAGCGGGTGACGATGCGGTAGCCGCGCGCCAGCGCATCCTCGAGCTGCCCGGTGGCCTGCACGTCGAGCACCTTGTAGCCGAGCCAGCGCCGCCATTGCACGCCATATACGTCGCCGAGATCGTCGAGGCCAGTGCGGTAGGGATTGGCCAGCCAGGCCGCATTGTCGTTGGCATTGGCGTCCCAGACCTTGCAGCCGAGCGCGCGGAATTCGGCCGCGCTGCGCGAGGCGCGCAGGAAGCCGATTAGTTCGCCGATCGCCGACTTGAACGCCAGCTTCTTGGTTGTGACGGCCGGGAAGCCTTGTTGGAGGTCGAAGCGCAGCATTGCGCCGGGCATGCTGATAGTGCGGATGCCGGTACGATTTTCCTGCCAGGTGCCGGTATCGAGGATGGTGCGGACGAGATCAAGATACTGTTTCATGCGGGGTCCTTCGGCCGCGAGCGCGGCTGCATCCCGCAATTCTAGCAAGCCTCTCGCCGCTGTATCGGCCTCCCTCAGCCGATACAGCGTGACGCGCGACACGCTCACAGCTCGCACGACACACGCGGTTGATCAGCTCACCCACATTGCCTGGCCAGCCGTAATTGTGCATAGCGGCGATTGCGTCGCCGCGAAAGCGCTTGAGCATATGGCGCGCCAGCACCTCGATGTCCTTGCCGCGCTCCCGCAACGGCAGCTCGACCACCGTCAGTACGCACAGCCGCCGGTGATAGAGATCCTTGCGAAACCGCCCCGCACGTAGCGCGGACTCTATGTCGACATGGGTCGCGCAGATCACGCGCACGTCGACGGGAATCGAGGCGTGGTCGCCCAGGCGTTCGATCCGCCCTTCTTGCAAAAAGCGCAACGGGCTGGCCTGGCTCTCCAAGGAAAATTTGCCGATCTCGTCGAGGAACAGCGTACCGCCGTGCGCGGCCTTGACCCTGCCGATCTTGCGCTGGGTCACGCCGGTGAAGGTGCCGCGCTCATAGTCGAACAGTTCGGACTGCAGCAGATGAGTAAGCGTCCCGTGAACCCACACTTATAAATTTGGGCTATTCGTAAAAGTGGGTTGAAACGGGATCAAAGCTCCCCCGCCGCAATCATGCGGATGAGTGTTGAAATGTCTGCGCCGTAGTTCTTGGGCGG
>JAYFSB010000272.1:0-3762 GCA_040946865.1 Burkholderia sp. | reverse complement strand
AGCCGCCACCGCCAGCGTTGGCTGTTTCATTCTCGTTTGCCTTGCTCGGATCATATCCACCTATCTATAACGGCTGGGTATAACGGCTGGACCACGGGGACGGTGAACTTGATCAGCATTGCCTAAACACATTTTTTCAAATGTAAACAGATCCTAGCACGTCGATGTTTACAATCATTAACTTCCGCCCGTTCATCCTTGCCACACGGACCTCTTCATGCGGGGGCCCTGTGCGATCAGGGCAGCGTGGGCTCGCCATCGGCGGCGACCGGCTTCACCGAACCCTCGACGATGCGCGCGCCGAAATCGCGAATCAGTTGCTGGACGAAGGGATCGGCGCCGATCTCCTGCTCGGCCTCGCGCTGACGCCTAGCTCGCTCCACCGCGTCGAGCGCAGCCGCGGTGCGGCGTGCCGGGCCGACCTCGGCGCTCAACTCCATCGGCTTGCCGAGCGCCTCGGCGAGCGCTGCCTTCAGCTTGGCGACCTGCGCGGCATCGGCGTATTGCGGCACCGGCACCACCAGTTTCAGCGAGCCGCCCTCGAGCGAGGTCAGCTCGCTGTTGAAAGCGAGCTGGTAGGCCACGCCCTTGAGCCGCAGGCTCGCGGCCAGTTGCGGCCATTCGCCCTGGTAGCCGATCGCGTCGAGCGGCATGGCTGGCGGCAGCGTGTCGACCGGCGCGGGTGCCGGCTGCGGGGCCACGAGCACGTCGTCGGGACCGCTGTCAAAGACGGGAATGTAGCCGTTGTCGGGCGGCGGGCCGTCATTGTCGTCGACCGACATCGGCAGGTAATCGTCGGGCGGGATATCGTCCCAGGGCGGCGGTGCCGAGAGATCCGGCGACGACGAGCCGGCGGACGGTGCGAGACGCAGACGCGGCGTCGACACCTTCACCCACGGTGCGGGTGCGGCGGCCTTGAGTGCCGGCGCGGCGGCGCGCTCGCGATCAGAGGCGGAGGAAGACACGCGCATGTCGCGGCTGCGCAGCACGTTAAGCGCGGCAGCCGCACCGCCGGCACGTGCCGGGCGCTCGGCTTCAGCCGGCTGGCTTGCGGGAACGGAGACGGCGGGTTCGATGGATTCGGATTGCGCCTTCGGCTCGGGTTTGAGCTCGACAAGCTCGATCGCCGCCGGCTCCGGTGCAACTGGAACCTCGGCCACGGCCGCAACCGCGTCCACCTGATTTGATACGACGTGGACCGAGATATCGGCCAATTCCGGCCTGGATTCATCAGGCGGCTCGGTTGCCGGCACGACGCTCGACACAGGTTCGCTCGTCGTGGCGGTTTCGACGGGCACGGCAGGCTCGTCGAGTACCGGCGGCTTCGTCTTGAGCGCGGGCACCGCAGCGCGTCGGCTGCCCGGCCCGGCCGGTTCAAAGGCCAGCATGCGCAGCAGGGTCATGGTGAAACCGGCGTATTCGTCGGGGGCGAGCCCCATCTCGCCACGCCCGACCGTCGCGATCTGATAATAGAGCTGCACTTGCTCGGGGCTCAGCAAGTCCGCGAAGCGACGCAGGTTGACGGCCTCCGGCCACTCGTCGAGCACCGAGGCCGGCGCGAACTGCGCCCAGGCAATCCGGTGCAATAGACCGGCCAGATCCTGCAGGGCCGTCGAGAACGACAGGCTGCGCATCGCCATCTCGTCGGCGATCGCCAGAATTTTAGGGCCGTCGGTTGTCGCGATCGCATCGAGCAGACGCACCATGTAGGTCTGGTCGAGCGCGCCGAGCATACTAGACACGGCCGCCTCGGTCACCTCGTTGGCCGAATAGGCGATTGCCTGGTCGGTCAGCGACAGCGCATCGCGCATGCTGCCCTTCGCGGAGCGCGCGAGCAGCCGCAGCGCCTGCGGCTCGAATGGGACCTGCTCCTCGCCGAGGATCCGCTCGAGATGCATGACGATATGCCCGGCCGGCATCTGCTTCAGATTGAACTGAAGACAGCGCGACAGCACGGTGACGGGAATCTTTTGCGGATCGGTGGTGGCGAGCATGAACTTGACGTGTGGCGGCGGCTCTTCCAGAGTCTTGAGCATCGCGTTGAACGCATGGTTCGTCAGCATGTGCACTTCGTCGATCATGTAGACCTTGAAGCGTGCATCGACAGGCGCGTACACGGCGCGTTCGAGCAGCGCGGCCATTTCATCGACGCCGCGATTGCTCGCCGCATCCATCTCGACGTAGTCGACGAAACGTCCTTCGTCGATTGCACGGCAGGCACGGCAGACGCCGCAGGGTTGCGAGGTGACGCCCGTTTTGCAATTGAGCGCCTTGGCGAAGATCCGGGACAGCGTGGTCTTGCCGACGCCGCGCGTACCGGTAAACAGATAGGCGTGATGCAAACGCCCGCCGTCGAGCGCGTGCGTGAGCGCCCTGACGACGTGCTCCTGGCCGACGAGCGAAGCGAAATCCTTCGGACGCCACTTGCGTGCGAGAACTTGATAGGTCATCGAGGAATTATATCAGTAACGTATGGCATCGCCGACAGACAGTCGGCCATCGAAACCATCGCCGTGCGAACTCGCGCCGAGGTAAACGGCATGCGCGATGCGGCCATGCGAAACGCGACGGACAGGCAGGATAATCGGGATCTGGAGTAGGCTAACAGGCCGCGCCGGCAGCTGATCGAACAGGAAGAAAAGGAAAGGTGACAAGCCTATATAAATCATTATAAATCAATGAATTATAAGTGTGAAGTGATACAGTCGTTACATACCTATTTTACCTCAGTCCGAGCACCTTTGCACCCTGCGCCGTAAGCCAGTCCACGAGGTAAGCCAGAGACTCTCGACTGGTTCGATAAAAAATCGCTCTCTATTTATTGCGGGATTGCTCTAGCGGCATGTACGCACTCATGTATGAGCGTGTACAGGTTGCCGTCGAATACGCCGATAACGTGCTCGCCTTTCTTTCGTATTGCATACGTACCAATGGCGGTTTCAAGGTTGAAGTGCAGCAGAAGCCGGTTGCGCCCGAAGGGCATCCCCCAAGGCAACGATTTCATGATGATGCTGACGAACATCACCCGATTCGGGCATGAACAGTTCGGCCGGACACGTCCAGCCCAAGCTTTTGCGCGGGCGGGTGTTTATCTGCCAGGCGATGTCGTCGAGCTCGGCCTGGGAGAACATGGCCAGATCCGTACCCTTGGGCATGTACTGGCGCAGCAGCCCGTTGGTGTTCTCGTTGCGCCCGCGTTGCCAAGGGCTATGCGGATCAGCGAAGTAGACCTTGATGCCGGTGGTCTCGCAGAGCTGCTCATGCCTGGCCATCTCCCGTCCCTGATCATAGGTCATGGAAAGACGGCGTTGGACGTCGATGCGGTTCAGGATCATGCCGCACGAAGTGACGGCGGCGGCGACAGAGGCGTTCTCCATTTTGCCCAGGGTGACGAACAGCGAGGCGCGCTCGACCAGCGTCGCGACCGAAGACGCATTATGCGCGCCCTTGATCAGGTGCCTTCCCAGTGCCCGGGCACGATCCGCTCGTCGATCTCAGCCGGACGATCGTGGATGCTGGCCCTGTTCGGGATGCTGCTCCGGCGGTCTTCGCCCCGCGCCCGGGGCCGCCGGCGCTTGCGGCGCCTGTCGCAGACAGGCGATCAGTTCCGCTGGCAACTGGCCGCGCAGCAGGGCGTATGTACCGGACCCGGTTGTTTAGGGCAATGCTGATTAAGGCAATGCTAATCAAGTGTCTGCATTCGTGATGTCGTCAAGCCTGCGAAGCGAATCGATCATGAACGAAGTTGTCCTGGTTTGTTGT
>JAYFSB010000271.1:0-3764 GCA_040946865.1 Burkholderia sp. | reverse complement strand
CCTGGCGCTGGCCAACGTTTATCTGTGCCGCGCACGATTGATGGCACAGGTGCGTCCGTAATGAGCGAGAACCAGGCTTGGAGCCCGCCGATCATCTGAATGGCACCCAGGACGACCGACAACAAACCAGGACAACTTCGTTCATGAGATCAGCATTGCCTTATGCATAGGCTTATGCGTATGATTTTTTCTGTTTTCTAAGGCGACCCATACCAGGGCTCCGCCTAGGCGGAGCTTTCTTTTGGTGACGGCCGCAGTTGCTCGAGCGCGCGGCTCTGTCACCAGTCGGAACGCTCCGCCCTTCGCTTTGGCAACCCCTTCGGTTGCATCCTGCGTCCGATCTTGCCGGACTGGCTGCGGGGGCAGGCCCGGCCGCTTCGCCTTGTTCCTCCCCCTGGCCGATAGGCTGGATTGACTGGAGGAAGAGCCGGCGAAGCCGGGGGAACCCAGCAGGGGTGCCCTGCCGAAGGCGACGGGGCGGAGCGCGAAGCGCGAGGGGTAGGCGCGCCCGTAGGGCGCTACGGCGGTTCGATCTGAACGGGGTGTTTGGTTATGCACAAGCCTCAACGTTTTAAGAGATTTAATATGTTTTAAAAGATTTAAGGCGAAAAACATACAAAAAATCGTTATAAATCAATAGATTGTGTTTGTGCCTGGTGGGTAATAGACGGGACTTGGTGGGTAATAGACGGAGCCTGGTGGGTAATAGACGGGACTTGGTGGGTAATAGACGGACTATCCACAGGCTGAGGGGGCAAAACGAATCGCCTCCGTCGATTACACACCTTTGGCGACAAAAACGGCCCGCCTGGCTGGCGATCTGTCACCATTGTTCCGTCTATTACACACCGCTAGGTATGGCGGTCATGGTGACGCGGCCGAGTTGGCCAGGTCGTTGGCATGTCACCAACGAAAGGGATAGAAGCCCGAAGGTGCGAGACTGCCAGCCACGCGGGCCGGCTCGATGCGCAGCACGAGCCCGGCCCTGGCACGGCCGGGGTAAGCATCACAAAAGCGGCGGGGCGTCATCGTCGCCTATGTCCTGGCCGTCCTCGCTTTCCTCGTCCGGCAAGTCGGGCAGCTCGTCGGGCGCGGCATCCCGGTTTGTAATGATGAGCATGGGGCCAGCTTTACCGGCCACCTCGGCAAGTGTGTATTCCGGCAAGTCGTTTGCGTCGATCAAGCGGCGCAGGATACGGCAAAACTCTTTGAATGTCCCTACGCTGCCGCTGCGCTCATAGATCAGCTTGAAAGACCACTTCGCACGGCCTTGCCCTGCTGCCCGTCGTGCCAGCCGATACAGGAATCGACCTATGCCCGGCTCGATCAAGAAATACTCGGGATGCACCGTCAAAACCTCGGGGTTCTTGGCTTCAACCACTTCCCGGTAAACCCAGCTCGGCACCTCGATTTCCACGCCGGCCACGCGGCCGTTTTCGGCATAAGACACGGTGCGATAGTTGCTTAGAAGCCCCTCGCCCTCGGCCTCGCGCATGAGGCGCCCGCCCTTCCCTTTCCGCGTCCTAACGATCTTTAGGGATGTGTTTTTCAGCCGGTCTAGCGCTCCTTCGATTTCCTCATACTGACGGCCGCCATCGGAGCGACGGCAGAACTTGAGAATTTCCGCGACGTGCGGCCGGAAAACCCGGCTAGGCTTCTCGCCGCGCCCTTCGCGGTAGCGGTTCATCGCATCGGTAAGGTGCGAAATCGCCATCAGCACAATGTCATAGTCCCAAACGGACGCCATGCCATCGGGGCCGGCTTTCACTTCCACATAGCCATCGGTCAGTTCGTAGCGGATGGTTTCGCCGGCTCGCTTGTCCTTCTTGGACAGGCGGAACACGGCCACGTCCATGATGCTGCGGCTATCTTTCGTCGCCACGTCGTACAGGACAGGCACGAAAAAATCGGCCTGGGCGTCGCCTTCTGGCGGCCGACGCATGGATGGCGACGGCGTGGCGTTACGCTTAACGGCCGCGATCGCGTCGGCCTTTGCGTCGGCTTCTTCCTGTTCCTTGGCCGCGTCCTCTACGCGCTTGCGGTGCTTCGCGTCAATGGTGCCTTTTAGGTGGGGCAAGGAATCGCCCAGGGTGTCACCTATGGCGCGCGGGCCATCGTGTAGCGTTCGGCTCATATCCCCTCCCCGGTGCAGTTCAATGCTATTTCTAGGCGTTCATTTTTGCTAAGATTGGCCATGGTCATTTGCCTGTTTTGGTAATGGTCAGCGGTCCTTTCGAGTTCGCCACTCCGGGGCCGCACCCGGCCCGACACTGTTAGCGCGGTGTCGGGCCTTTCTTTTCACATCGGCCCAGCCGCCTCTCGCCAGTTGGACGAATCCACGATGATTTCCGGGGAAAGGTGCGCGACGTCGGCCAAGTACGTAAGCGCCTTCTTGAACGTGCGGAAACGCACGGGCCGGCCCGTCATAGGTGACAGCGTGCAGCGTGCGCCCCTGGCGGGCATACAGCGTGAAACCGGCCTCGTCGTCGGGATAGAGAACGGCTTGCACCGGCTTACTATCGGGCGTGTCGCAAGTTGCATTGAAACGGTCGAACGTCCAAGGCCGGCCCTTCCTGGGCATTCGGCTCCAACTGGTCAAAGAATGCGTCCACAAAGGCCCCTAATTGATCTGGCGGGATGCCTGCGCTCTCAAAATCCTGTCGTTGTTGATTCATGATCGCCACTCCTAGAAACCGGCGTTAGCGCGCCGGGGTTGGTATTGGTGATAAGGAGATCTCCTGCAGGGAGATCCGCTGTCACCACGTCACGGCGTTTGCTGCGCCGCGTGTTTCATCACTCGCAAAATTTCGACGGTGCGCGCCTCGTCCAGCACGCGATAAAAAATGATGTAGTTCCGATGCGCGACCAGCTCGCGCACATAGTCCGGCAGGACGGGCCGCCCGGTGCGGCCAAGCTCCGGGTGCTGCGCAAGCGGCAAGGTCTTGTCGCGTAGCTCCTGGCCGAAGCTGCGCGCCCTGGTCGGGTTGTCTTTGCCGATGTATCGAACAATGGCGCGCAAATCCTCGCGGGCCTTCGGTCGCCACTCGATGCGGTAAGGGGTCTTTGCCTTCGCCATAAATCAGCCGGCCGCGCTCAAGCGCGCTTCCTTTTGGCCGGCTTGTGTTCGGCGGCCAAGGCGGCAATGTCGGCGTCCATCTCGGCTATAACTTCATCGTGCGAAAGATTCGGGCGCGGGTCGTCGATAGCGTCCTGAATCTCGGTGGCCAGCCACTCCGAGTAGGCGGCGGCTTGGTGGGCCTTGCGCATTGCCTCGGCCCGTCCACGATTGCCGGCGGTTTCTTCCTTCTCGTCCGGGTTCCACTCGCTGGCGTCGAACTGGCCGATGGTGATGCCTACGTCGCGCAACACGTTCAGGGCGGCAATGGGGTTGCCGAAACGGCGCGGCTCATGGCTGCGGGCCTTCGCCAGCAAGGCAGCGGCACCGCTGCGGGTAGCGATCTGCACAAGGAAGGCACCGCCCTGCCCTTTCAGGGTCACGCTTTCCACGCCGCCGGCATCGCTTGCGGCGCGTAGCTGTTCAATGGTCATGCTCTGCATGGTTTACTCCTTATATGGCGACGATACTAATAGGTTTAATTGTGCACACGTTCTATGAAACGTGCAAGTGTTCGATGGTCTGAAAACGAAGGTTTGTCTCGGAATTAAGAGCTGGAGGAATCGCATTAAGGCAACGCTGATCAAGTGTCTGCATTCGTGATGTCGTCAAGCCTGCGAAGCGAATCGATCATGAACGAAGTTGTCCT
>JAYFSB010000270.1:0-3768 GCA_040946865.1 Burkholderia sp. | reverse complement strand
ATCACCCGCTCAGGCATGACCACCGCTTCTTCTAGCGTTTTCCACCAGATGTACTTGCTGGCAAGCGGCTTCAACGATCCCATGACTAATCATGGATCATGATGGCATTTCTTCAACACACTTTTGCGATTCTCGACTATCGAATGTTACGCCATTAGAACCGCCATTAGAACCAAGAGTACAATACGATTTTGCGATGTTGCGCGCCGTTGCTGCACCCATTCGTCCCTCTGGCGCCCACACACTTTTACGAATATCCACTTTTTCCAGCACAACTGCTTTCTCGAAGAGCGCACGCCTCGCATCAAGCTGCCTGACGGCCGCGTGGCGCTCGTCAAGCCCGAGTGGGCCGGCAAGCTTAAGGGCTTTACGCTGCTGTTCGAGGTCATGGTGCTGATGCTCGCCCAGCAGATGTTGTTCACCGCAGTCGCCTGTACCGTCGGCGATCCCTGGCATCGGGTGAACGCCATTTGCAAACGCTATGTCGAACTCGCGCTCGCCGCGATCGACCTGTCCGACATAACGAGCATTGCCGTCGACGAAACATCCTACCAGCGCGGACACAACTATCTGACGCTCGTGGCTGATGCGCTCGAACGCAAAGTCGTGTTCGTGACCGAAGGCAAGGATGCTGCGACGATCAAAGCGTTCGTCTCAAGCCATGCGCAAGCATGGGGGAGAGCCCGAGCAGATCACGTCGGTCAGCATTGACATGTCGTCCACGTTCATCAAAGGCGTCGAGACGAACCTGCCGAATGCTTCGACAAGTTCCATGTCGTCGCTCATGCGTCGAAAGCCGTGGACCCAATGCGGCGAATCGAGCAGCGAACCGATCCGGAACTCAAAGGATTGCGATGGCCGCTGCTGAAAGATCGCGACCGGCTGACCGCCGCGCAACGCGCCGATCTCGATGCCCTGATCGTGAACGTCACGGCCAAGCGGATCGCCCGCGCGTGGCGCTATCGCGAGCAACTTCGGGAGATTCTCGATCGCAAGCAGATCAACGTTATCAGCGAAATACTTGAGCAGTGGTGCACGAACGTCATACGCTTGAAGGTCGATCCGATGAAGGACGTCGCCCGCATGATCCGCAGTCATGTCGACGGCATCGTCGCCTGGACCCAGACGCGTCAGACCAACGGCTTCCTGGAAGCCATCAACCGGACTCTTCCAGGCCCCCAAGCGAAAGACGCGCGGATACACCAACCTCACGACCATGCACACCGTGCGGTTTCTGATCGCCGGCAAGTTCGACCTCTCGAAGATCAACCCACATGTCGCGTAACTCACTCAAATTTCAAGAGAGCCATAAATCGTGTCCACGATCGCTGATCGTGGGCGCGATCTCACGTGATCCACACGAATTCCACGCTCATCATCTTGCCTCACGCGCGTGCGAATGGGGGGACCGGCCTTGCCGAGTCGCTCACGTCCCTGGAATCCGAAACGCCTATCGGTGACGCCCGCCGCAAGCCAGATACGTGTACCGGTAGGCAAAAAGATCATGATCGCAGACTCTGCAATACGGTTCGCAGCATATCGGGGTCGACAACGCCATCAACCTTGACCACCACTCGTTCGATCCGGACTTCAATCGTGCCAACGGGTACGGCCGGTTTCGCGATCTGCGGTTTGATTGGTGGCGCTGTGATGACCACCGGCCTCATATCGCTCACGACCGTCACTGGCAGCAGCGTTGCCTCTGACACCCTTTGCTCGGTACGATACCGATGCCGTCAGGTGAACGCCAGATTCGCATTCAGACCATGCTCGCGGGCCAGTTTCGCGACTGAAACACCTGGCTCGCACGCGGTGATTGCTATGTGACGCCGGAACTCAAGACTATGGTTCTGTCGTCCTTTGTGACTACCCGGCTTCTCTATGTCTAACAAAGTGGTGTCCATCTTTGCTGGCGTCTACGACGGCCATGCCGAGTCGCTTACGATCATTCGTCCTCCCCCTTGTTGAAGATCGCCTCGAGTTTTTTGACAGCACCAACAAGGCGGTCGTCTCGGCCAGCGCACGGTCCTTGCGCCGAACTTCGCGCTCGAGTTCTTTGATCCGGCGGCGACCCGCCTTCATTTGTCCAGGCGTGGCACGCACGTCCTGCGGGTCGTGCCAACGCCTGGGTAGCCGCGTCCCGCTAAAGGCAGCAAGCTCCTGCGGATACACGCCATTCTCGCGGCACCATGCGCTGCGTGATGTCTCGTCCAGCGCGGCAGTGGTGAGCACGGCGTCCAGTCGCAATGCAGCTTGTCCAGGCCCGACCGCGGGCGAGCCTGGACAGCGACTCACTGCGCCAGCGCTCCAGCGTGCCCACGTTCACGCGTGTTTCCTGCGCGACATCTTCAACCGACGCGCTCTCCGGTGGCAGAACCTTGCAATCATCTTGTCCTTGAATGCCTGTCCGTACTTTGCCACTTCTCGTCCTCATTGCGCCCCCGGATTTCCAGATTCTATTTTGGGCGACAACTATGTTGACACGTGGGGAAAGTCAACCCCAGCACGCCGATGTTTACAACCACTAACTTCCATCCGATCACCCTTGCCACACGGACCTCTTCATGCGGAAGCCCTGTTGCCGCCCTGTCTTACACTGGTTGCTTGGCAGTGATCGGGTATAATGATAAATTCGGTAATAAATTCGGGTTCCCCTCGCGAAGCGAAGCGAGGTTTCGTGCTTCGGCTGGAATGGCCCGATCGGATGGTTCGATTTGGGCCGTCTGCATGTCTCTTCGGGCAGTGCATCGGCGCTGCCTGTCTCACGACCGCCCTTAGCTCAGACGGATAGAGCAACGGCCTTCTAAGCCGTAGGTCACACGTTCAAATCGTGTAGGGCGGGCCAGTTGAAAGCCTTATGCAGCAAAAGACTGCACTGCTTCCGACCGTGGCATTTTTGTTGCCTCTATTGAATTTCGAGTGGGTGGTAAATTGCCCGATTTGCACGTGGGCGACGGTAGTCATGCATAGCAAGTTATTCGAGGCGGCTTGGGGTATCAGCGATCCGTGGTTCGTGAACGGCATCGATTTCGACGCGGCGGCGAAGCGGTTGATGGTCAACATCGATTTCGTTGCCGGCGGTGCGTGTCAAGGTAGTTGTCGCCTCAGTTGTTTCATGAGGCCAGCTTTTCCCGTTCCGGATTCAGCCGCACTTCGTCCTGCCGACTCCAGTTTCTTGTCTCTCCTGACCAGCGGTATGAATTCAGCTGCTTTGCTGCCTCATACACTGATTTACGCTGCGCCAGCAGTGTCCCATCTTCACCTCTGTGGCGTTCACCTGGCGTTACATAGCGGATCCCGCTGTGCCTGTATTTATCGTTGTACTAGCTGACGAAGGTTTCAACCCAGGCCCAGCGTTGCAAAGCTTTTTTCAGGCCATGCAGGCACGTATTTCAGCGTCCTGAACAGCGATTCCACGTGAGCGTTGTCATTACTCACTCGCGGACGGCTGTGCGACGCTGTGATCTTCAGTTCGGCCAGCTTCGCCTGCAATACCTGCGACTTCATCGGTGCCCCGTTGTCCGCATGCAGCACCAGCGGCTCCTGCCAGCAGCGCTTGCTCAGCACCGTGCGCTTCAGCAACTCTGCCGCATTCTCGCCGCTTGCGACCAGGTGCACCTCATAGCCCACGATTTTGCGGCTGAACACATCTTCTATCAGGTACAGGTAGAACCAGTGACTCGCCGTCAGCGACTTTAAGGCAATGCTGATCAAGTGTCTGCATTCGTGATGTCGTCAAGCCTGCGAAGCGAATCGATCATGAACGAA